>CALWIW010000004.1 GCA_944380855.1 uncultured Clostridia bacterium
CCCTTTAGGGGGCTACCACAGGTAATATGCCCTTATAGGGCATGAGCAAACCACCAGTTCAACTGGTGGTTCTGATTATTTTAGGTTGTATAGCAAATGTTGGGGGGATTTTGGGATGCCAAAGGGACACTGTCCCTTTGGCAGGTGGTTTGGAGGACAGCGTCCTCCAAGGTCTTAAAAAGCTGCAAAAAAACGTAGGAGGAGAGCAAAAAACAGTCCGGTGAACTGTTTTTTGCTGGGGAACCCACGTCAGGGGTTACCCACTAATTCTTTATTTTTTCTAAATTCACTTTTTACCCCAACTATTAACAAAGAGCCTTACTTAAATTCAACTATTGTAACTCCGCTTTCGCCTTCTCCGAAAACGCCCAAGCGGTAGGATTTAACATACTTGTTTTTCTTCAAAAACATCTGAATTTCTTTCCTTAATACACCTGTGCCTTTTCCGTGGATAATAGTCATCTGATTTATGTTTGCAAGCAAAGCGGAGTCAATGGCACTTTCAACTTCCATTATGGCCTCCACAGCGGTCATTCCGCGGACGTCAATTTCCGTTGAAGCGTGAATATCAACGCTTTTTGTAACGGTTCTCGGTTTTCTGGTCTGTGTGGTTGTGACCTTTGCTTCTTCTACAAGCCTTAAGTTTGAAAGCTTAACTCTTGTTTTTATAATTCCTGCCTGAACCTGAACATTTCCGTTTTTGTCGGGAAGTGACAAAACAGTGCCTTTTTTATCTATGTCGTAAATAAGTACGGTATCTCCCACCTGCAAGGGACGGGGAAGCTTGTAACCGCTGTTGTCGGAAGCTTTTGCCACAGGGTCGGCATGGTCTTCCATGGCTTTAATGCTCTTTTTTAGCTTTGCCTTGTTTTCAGCGTCGGCATTGGATTTTTGCTTTTTGATTTTTTCTATCTCGTCCAAAAGGGCATATGCCTCCGCTCTTGTTTTGGCGGTTATTGCCTGTGCTTCGGCTTTGGCCTTTTCAATTTCTTTTTCTGCCTGCTCCTGAATTTCCCTGCGTTCTCTTATTGCCTCTTCACGTTCTCGGCGAGCCTGAGATTTAAGCCTGTCGGCTTCTCTCATTTTCTGCTCAAGGGATTGACGGCGGCTTTCAAGGGTTTCAACAACAGTTTCAAACTCTCTGCTTTCTTCGGAAACAAGTTCTTTTGCACGGGCAACAATTTCTGAACCAAGTCCAAGTCTTTTGGAAATTGCGAAAGCGTTGCTCTTTCCGGGAACGCCGATTAAAAGCTTGTATGTTGGTCTTAAAGTAGCTACATCAAATTCACAGCAGCCGTTTTCAACACCTCTTGTTTTAAGAGCATAGGCTTTAAGCTCCGCATAGTGAGTTGTTGCGGCAATTTTTGCTCCGCAGAAACGGAGCTTTTCAAGAATGGAAATCGCCAGAGCCGCACCCTCTACCGGGTCTGTTCCTGCACCAAGCTCGTCAATAAGACAAAGGCTTGAATGGTCGGCAACCTTGATTATGTCGATAATATTGGTCATGTGGGCTGAAAATGTGGACAGAGATTGCTCAATGCTCTGTTCATCGCCTATGTCTACAAGAATTTTTCTGAAAACCGAAAGCCTGCTGTTTTCACGGCAGGGCGTCATAAGTCCGCACATTGCCATAAGAGTGAGAAGTCCCATGGTTTTAAGGGAAACAGTCTTACCGCCTGTGTTTGGACCGGTGATAACGAGGGTGTCAAAATCCTTGCCCAGAGAAATGTCTGTAGGAACTACCTTATCCTTTGATATAAGCGGGTGACGGGCGTTTTTAAGGTCTATAATTCCACGGTCGTTAAGCTCGGGAACAACGCCGTTCATTTTGTAGCCTAAATTTGCCTTTGCAAAAATCAGGTTTAAGTCAACAAGGTTGTGATAGCTTCCGGAAATGCTGTCGGCAAAACCGCCGGCAAGAGCGGAAAGTTCGAATAAAATTCTCTCTATTTCGTCGGCTTCCTTGCCTTGCAGTACCTTTATGTCGTTGTTTGCCTGAACAACACCCATAGGCTCGATAAAAATTGTAGCACCGCTGGAAGAGGTGTCGTGGACAAGTCCGGGAACATTTCCACGGCATTCGGCTTTAACGGGAACTACAAACCTGCCGTCACGCTGGGTAACTATAAAGTCCTGCAAGTATTTCTGATAGGTGCTGCTGTGTATGATTTTGTCGAGAATTTCTCTTGCCTTTGAGGAAGCAGTTCTGATTTTTCTTCTTATATCATAAAGTGTCGGTGAGGCGTTGTCGGCAATTTCCTCTTCCGACAAAATGCAGGTGTTTATTTTGTCCTCCAAGAACTTGTTGGGAGAAAGTCCCTCAAAACGAAAATCAAGACTTGTTTCAATTCCTGCCGACTTGCTTCGCCATTCTTTAAGGGAACGGATAATTCTCAGAGTTTCCGAGATTTTAAGCAGTTCAGAGGAGGTAAGACAGCCGCCTGCCTCCGCTCTTCTCAGGGAGTTTGTGACGTTTTTAACTCCACCGAAAGAGGGAGTACCGAAACGTCCTATAAGCACATAGGCGTCGTCTGTTTCCTTTAAAAGTGCAGATGCCTTTTTTAAATTTGTTTCAGGTTCAAGCTGCATGGCTAAAGCCCTGCTGTCCTCGCAGGTGGTTTCATCAGCCAGCATTTTCAGTATTTTGTCAAGCTCGAGAGCTTTGTAATGTCTGTTCATATTTTCCTCTTTTTATTTCAATTCATATTCCTTTTGGCGGAGTTTCGGAGTACCCCCGCCATAAATTTGTAAAAGCTTAATGTTTGAAAGGTTTTTTCCAGCATATATCCCATAAACTGCTCGGTTGCGGTATTAAGAAGTATAAGGCTTTCCTCGGGGAGGTTAAATGAAAAAAGCTTTCCGTCCTCGGCGTAAACAGTGTGCCTTAATGCCCTTGTAACACCTTTGCCCAAAAGCAGTGCATAGGGGAGCTGCTGGGGCGTCAGGCATTTATCACAGGTTAAAATTCCGCTCTTTGGTATAAAATACATATTGTCGCTTTCATAGCAGCCGCAGCCGCTGCACATTGTAAGCTCTGGCTGATAGCCTGCATAACACATAAGCCTCATTTCCACACAGGCTTTTATAAGCAGGGGAGAGCGTTTGTTTTCTGAAAGAAGATAAAGACCGTTCAGTATGATTTTAAGACAGTTTTGTGCAGGCTGTCCGTGAGGGCACAGGTGCATGGCCAGCTCGCAGAAATACTGGGCAAGACACATATTCTCAACATTTCTACGAAGCTTTGAAAACATATCAATTACTTTTGCTTCGTCGATTATATAAGTGTCCTGATTTTTTCCGCTGTAAATTACAAGCTGAGAATAACAGAGAAGCTGAGTAGAAGCTCCCCTGGGACTTTTTATGTTTTTAGCACCTTTTACAAAGGCACGTATTACTCCCAAATCAGTCGTAACAGCGGTGACAAGCTTATCTTTTTCTCCTACAGTCTGTTCCTTTACAATCAGACCCTGTGTGGTCAACCTCATCGTTTGCCTCCGTTATACAGGAAACAGCAGTTTGATTTATAATTCTGTTGCTTTCCGCATTTTCCTTGTAAGCCAAATAATCAAAAACGCTTCCCGTACTCCAAAACCTTTCCCAATTCTTATCCCGTGTCATATCATCACCTCTGATTATAATTATACTTCAGAAGTCATGAGGATTAAGGGAATTATTTGTAATGGTTTTATTTACCTTATGGGTATTAAAAGCTTTTATTTTGTAGTAATGTGATTTATCAGTCAAAGTCGCTTTTATCAAAGCCAAAGCTTCTCAAAAGTCCCTCGCGGTTTCTCCAGTCTTCCTTGACCTTTACCCATGTTTGCAGATTTACTTTGCAGTCAAAGAAATTTTCCATATCCTGCCTTGCTTTGCTGCTTATTTTTTTAAGCATTGCACCGCCTTTTCCTATAATTATACCTTTATGGCTTTCCTTTTCGCAGTAAATGGTGGCGTCTATGTCAAGAATATTGCTTCCGTCATCTCTGCTTCTCATTTTTTCCACAACAACGGCAGTTCCGTGGGGAATTTCTCTGTCTGTAAGGCGTAATATTTTTTCTCTTATCATTTCAGCAGCAAGACTTCTCTCTGACTGGTCGGTGAGAGCGTCCTCCTCAAAGAAATGACCGCCTTCCATAGCAAAATCTTTAAGTGTATTTTTAAGGTCCTTTATTCCGTTTCCGTCTATAGCCGAAACGGGTACAATGGCGGTAAAATCAAAAAGCTTTGAATATTTTAATATCTGAGCCATTAATACCTCTTTGTTTTTTAATGTGTCAATTTTATTTATGGCAAGAATTGCCGGAAGGTCAAGAGCTTTGAACTTATCAATTAACATAAGCTCTGTTTGGGTGGGTTCTTTGTCAGCCTCTGTCACAAGCAGACAGGCGTCCACGCCTGAAACCGATTCGTTTACGGAACGAACCATATACTGTCCCAATGAGGTTTTTGGCTTGTGCATACCGGGAGTGTCAATAAAGACAAGCTGGTCTTCACCCTCTGTCAGTACTCCCATTATTCTCGTTCTTGTGGTCTGGGGTTTATTTGAAACTATTGCCACCTTTTGTCCTATCATGGAATTAAGGATTGAAGATTTACCCACGTTAGGTCTTCCTACTATGGCTATAAATGCTGATTTCTGCATAAATTAGTCCTTTCATATATATAAAATTAGTTTTTGGTTTTTATTAAGTCCTATTTTAAGATATATTTAAGAAAAAATCAAGAAAAAAGGGTTATACAGCAAATGTTGTGCAAAAATTTGGGGTTTCCAAAGGGAGAATGTCCCTTTGGCAGGTGGTTTGGAGGACAGCGTCCTCCAAGGTCTTAAAATACAATAAAATAAAAATGCAGGAGTGGGCTAACGTCGGTGTTTACAATAACTCTTTATTTTATCTAACTTTTACTTTTTACACAACAACTGACAAAGAACCAAAAAAGCTGTTTCTTCCTTTTCAAAACGGTAGAAACAGCTTTTGTAAAGCGAAAATAAAAATTATTTGGGATTTTTATCCCTCGTCTGAACGATTTGATGATTTGTGTGTTTGAAAATCTTCGGAAAAAAACAGATAAAACACACAGATAATACAAGAGATACGGCAAAAATCACAAGAAGCGGGGGATTATTTAAAAAGAAAAAGAAAATTTTTTTAAATACCTCTATGTTCCAAAACAGTATTATTCCTGCCGCCGCCGCACCTATAGACACAAGCAAAACAGCACCTGAGGCGGCGTCTTTTACTGCTTTTATCATGGGGTGGTATTCATGAGTAGAATAATCGCACAGCGTTTCTATCGCCGTGTTAAAGGCTTCCGCAGCCATAACAAGAAATATCACCGTAACAAGCAACGCCCATTTTGACGCAGTCATTTCATAGAAATTTGCGAAAACAAGGACATATACAGCAGCCACAATGTGAAAACGCATATGTCCCTCGTTTAATACTGTATACAGTATCCCTTCAGCCGATACCTTAAAGCTTTTTATTTGCTTTTTCATGAACGGCGATTAAGGCTCAATATAGCTTGAAGAAGCGGGAAGACCCAGCTGTTCCATAACAAGCTCTTCTTTTTCTCTCATTCTCACACGCTCAATGTTGCTGTTCTCGTGGTCATATCCCAAAAGATGAAGCATACTGTGTGCGGTAAGAAAACCAACTTCTCTTTGCAGACTGTGACCGTATGCCCTTGCCTGCTCCTGAGCCTTTTCAATGGAGATAACTATATCACCGAGAATTTTTGCTCCTGTTTCAGGGTTTGTATCGTAAACACCGTTTTCACCCATTGGGAAAGACAAAACGTCTGTTTCTATGTTTTTGTTTCTGTACTGTGAGTTGTATTCCTTTATCTGCTCGTTGTTTACAAATGTAACGCTTACTTCCACAGAGCCTTCAAATTTTTCCATTCTTAAAACCGCATTGCAGCATCTGCGGATAAGCATTCTCAGTCCTGTGGGTATTTTAATGTCTTTTTGTTTGTTTGCAATGATAACTCTGATTTTATTGTCTGTCATTCCTTTTCCTTGCCTCCTCGTTTTTTTCGTATGCTTTTATGATGTCCTGAACAAGCTTGTGCCTTACAACGTCTTTTTCCGAGAAATTGCATCTGGCAATATCCTCAACATTTCTGAGAACTTTTATACAGTCCTTTAGTCCGCTTCTCACACCATTCGGAAGGTCTATCTGAGTAACGTCTCCCGTTATAACCATCTTTGAGTTAAAGCCCAGTCTGGTTAAAAACATTTTCATCTGTTCCGGAGTGGTGTTTTGTGCTTCGTCAAGAATAATAAAGCTGTCGTCGAGAGTTCTTCCTCTCATATATGCCAAAGGTGCAACCTCGATGTTTCCGCGTTCAAAATATTTTTGATAGCCTTCTGTGCCGAGCATATCAAAAAGTGCATCGTATAAAGGTCTTAAATAGGGGTCAACCTTGCTTTGCAAATCTCCGGGAAGAAAACCAAGCTTTTCTCCCGCTTCGACGGCGGGACGGGTCAAAATAATTCGGTTTACTTCTTTTGCACGGAAAGCCGTTACAGCCATTGCAACAGCAAGATAGGTTTTTCCCGTTCCGGCAGGACCTACGCCTATAGTTATGGTGTTGTTCTTGATACAGGAGCAATAATTTTTTTGACCGAGGGTTTTCGGCTTTATGGGCTTTCCCTTTGCGGTAATACAGATACAGTCGCCTGCAAGAGTTTCAATTTTTTCGTCGCTTCCCTCGTTTACAAGAGACATACAGTAACCGATGTTTTGGTCGTTGAGAGCCTCGCCCTTGTTTATCATGGAGAGCAGGCTTTCAATAACCTTTGCGGCTTTCATAACATTTTCCGCATCTCCCGAAATTTTTAATTCGCTGTCCCTGACAAGAACGGATACCTGATATTCCTTTTCTATGGTTTTGATATTTTTGTCAAAGCTTCCGAAAAGTGCGACCGCAGTTTCCATTCTGTCTATGTTGATAATATGTTCCGTAAGCAAACAACTCCATTGCATAAGAATTAAAATATTATTACAAGGTAAAGTATAGCATAGTTGAACGTAATTGTCATCTGTAAACGTAAAAAAACTGTTTATAAAACATAAAATTTGTATATTAGCACAAAGGAATATGTGAAAAGTGATGAGGCGTTGTTTAATTTTGGCATCTCAAAATATTAATTCGGTGTCGTTTTTTTACAAATATACTTATATGATATAATTTTGCTGAAAAGACTGCTTTTTTTAAATTAAGAAAATACTTGACAACGTAGCATAGAAATAGTATAATCATCGAGGTGTAATGAAAAAAACTTTACAGCAAATAAAACGGGAGGGTTATTCGTGGAAAAGGATATAAGAATTTCCCTTTTGTTTGACTTCTACGGTCCTGTGCTGTCTGACAAAATAAGAAAAGCCGTGGACCTGTACCACAACGATGATTTGTCCTTGTCGGAAATTTCTTTGGAAATGGGAATAACAAGACAGGGTGTTCGTGACCTTGTTAAAAGAGGCGAGCAGAGGCTTTTGGAATATGAACAGCAGCTCAGACTCTTTGAAAGATTTAACAATGTTAAATCGGGTATTGAGGAAATAAAAACTATTTCAGAAAGAATAAGGACGCAAAGCTCACAAAGTCCTCAGGAGGACGCAAAAAAAATTGAAGAGATTGCGGAAAAAATCGTAGAAGAATTTTAATTTTGTTTTATATTTGCAAATAAACAGCGGGAGGCGTAACAGATGGCTTTTGAGGGTTTGTCGGAAAAGCTCAGCAGTGCTTTTAAACGTCTTAAAAATAAAGGAAAGCTGAAAGAATCCGATGTTAAGGAGGCAATGAGAGAGGTGCGAATGGCACTTCTTGAGGCTGACGTAAACTATAAGGTTGCAAAGGATTTTACAAATAAAGTTACCGAACGTGCTATCGGTTCTGATGTTATGGAGAGCCTTACGCCTGCACAAATGGTAATTAAAATAGTAAACGAAGAGCTTACATCACTTATGGGCGGAGAGAGCGAAAGACTTGACTTTGCGTCAAAGCCGCCTACAGTTATTATGATGTGCGGTCTTCAGGGTTCAGGTAAAACCACACATTCGGGAAAGCTTTCCGTGTTATTGAAAAAGCAGGGACACAGACCTCTTTTGGCTGCCTGCGATATTTACAGACCTGCTGCTATTGAACAGCTTAAGGTAGTGGGAGCAAAAGCAAACACTCCTGTGTTTGAAATGGGAAAAACAAATCCCGTAAAAATTGCCAAAGAGGCAATAAAACACGCAAAGGACCACGGAAACGATATTGTTATTCTTGATACCGCAGGCCGTTTGCATATTGATGAAGCTCTGATGAACGAGCTTAAAGACATTAAAAAAGAAGTAAATCCAAACGAGATACTTCTTGTTATAGATTCCATGACAGGTCAGGACGCCGTAAATGTTGCAAAAAGCTTTAACGAGCTTTTGGATATTACAGGCGTAATTCTCACAAAGCTTGACGGCGATACAAGAGGCGGTGCCGCACTTTCCGTAAAGACGGTTACAGGCAGACCTATAAAGTTTGTGGGTGTGGGCGAAAAGCTTGAGGATTTGGAAGTTTTCCACCCTGACAGAATGGCAGGCAGAATTTTGGGAATGGGTGACGTTCTTACCCTTATTGAAGAGGCTGAAAGCAAGTTCGACCGCAAAAAGGCGGAGGAGCTTGCGGAAAAGATGACCAAAAACAAGCTGGATTTCAATGATTTGCTGGGACAGTTCGAGCAGATTAAGAAAATGGGACCAATTAAAGGTATTCTTTCCAAGCTTCCCGGTATGGACAAGAAAATTGACAGCATGGACATAAACGAGAGACAGATTGACTGGACACAGGCTATCATACTTTCTATGACTCCCGAGGAAAGGTCAAACCCATCGCTTATTAATCCGTCACGTAAAAGAAGAATCGCGGCAGGCTCAGGAAGAACTGTTGAAGAGGTTAACAGACTTTTGAAACAGCTTGAGCAAATGCAGAAGATGATGCGTCAGCTCAGCGGAAAAAGCGGTACCAAAAAGAAAAGCCGCAGGCTTCCCGGACTTGGCGGTATGCCTTTTAACGGAGGCGGCAGCGGCGGAAACGGTGGTTTCCCCGGAATGTAAATCAGAAGTTCAACCGAGCAATTTTATCTCGGGTGGATATATATTAAATTAATTAAAATTAAAATACTCAATTATCGGAGGTATTCACAATGGCAGTTAAAATCAGACTTCGCAGAATGGGTGCTAAGAAGGCTCCTTTCTATCGTGTAGTAGTAGCAGATTCAAGATATCCGAGAGACGGACGTTTCATCGAGGAAATCGGCACATACAATCCTGTTGCAAAGCCGGCTGAGGTTAACATCGACGCTGAGGCAGCAAAGAAGTGGATTGCAAACGGTGCACAGCCTACTGATACAGTAAAAGCTCTTCTCAAGAAGAACAACATTCTTTAATTCGGCAAAATTCATCTGACCGAGAGGAAGAAGAACTATGGAAAATTTGTTGCTGACCGTAGCCAAGGGACTTGTAAATGAGCCTGAGAAGGTTAGCGTTACCGTAGACGAACCCAAAGAGGACGGCACTGTGGTTTATCATATCCATGTTGCCGAAGAGGATATGGGAAGAATTATCGGTAAGCAGGGTCGTATTGCGAAAGCCATTCGTACAGTGGCTCGCAGTGTGGCTATAAGAAACGACCAAAAGGTTATGGTGGAAATCGACTGAACAAAAAAGAGCAAAGCTATCTTTGCTCTTTTTTGTTATAAAGGAAAATATAATTTCATTTAACTCTCTGTCCCATTAGGGGGAAAGGAATTGGAATATGCTGAAAAAATATTTGGAAGCCGGAAAAATTGTCGGAACCCACGGAATAAGAGGAGAAGTAAGGGTGGACACATGGTGTGATTCTCCCTTTTTTTTCAGCAAGCTTAAAAAAGTTTATCTGAAAAACGGAGAAACCGAGCTTTCTGTAAAGAGCCGTCCTCATAAAAATATTGCAATAATGAAAATTGACGGTATAGATACAATAGAAGCTGCCGATAAATATCTTGGCAAGGTTGTTTACATGGACAGAGAACACGCAAATCTGCCGAAAGATACCTTCTTTATTGCCGACCTTATCGGTCTCGAAGTGCTTGACTGTGATGACAATAAGCTGTACGGAAAAATTTCCGATGTTTTTAAAACGGGAGCCAACGACGTTTACGAGGTAACAGACGAAGACGGTAAAAAATATCTTGTGCCTGTAATTGATGATGTTGTCAAAGAAATAAATCCTTTGGAGGGATTTGTTAAAATTGAGCCGATGAAGGGGATTTTTGACGATGAGGATTGATCTTATAACCCTGTTTCCCGAGATGTGTCAGAATGTTATGTCCGAGAGTATAATAGGAAGGGCACAAAATAAGGGAGCTTTGAAAATTGAATGTCATCAGCTTAGAGATTACGCCTTTGATAAACATAAAAGAGTGGACGACGCACCTTACGGCGGCGGAATGGGTATGCTTCTTATGGCAGAGCCTATTGCCCTGTGCTTTGAGGATATTTGCAGACAGGTTGGCGAAAAGCCTTACTTTATATATATGTCCCCTCAGGGCAAGGTGCTTAATCAACAAAAAATAAAAGAAATTTCCAAAAATGAGAATATTTGTATTTTATGCGGGCATTATGAAGGTGTGGATAAGCGTGTTCTTGATGCTTTTGTTGACGAGGAAATTTCCATTGGGGATTATGTGCTTACGGGAGGAGAGCTTCCGGCCTTGGTGCTTATGGACGCTTTAAGCCGAATGGCACCGGGAGTTTTAAGCGACGATGAATGTTTTACCGTTGAAAGCCACTATAACGGTATGATTGAATATCCCCAGTACACAAGACCTAACCCTTGGCGTGGCGTGGAGGTTCCGCCTGTTGTAATAAGCGGCGACCATGCAAAGGTTGATAAGTGGAGATATGAGCAAAGTTTAATAGCTACGGCACAAAAAAGACCGGATTTATTTGAAAAACTTGATATATCTTCAGAAGAAAAGCAAAGAATCTATACTGTTATTGAAGAATCCTTACAAGGGGAAAACAGTGATAAAAACTGATTAACAGCGGAATTTTGTCGGATTTTCTACTGTGAGATTATGGCTTTTTTTCTTTAAAGGTAATTAAAAAATATTTTGGTTGAGTTGCACAAGAAAACCAACAGCATTTTATTGCTAATCGTGTATGGGTACGAATTTAACGAGAATATGTTGACCTTGTCAAATAATGTGGTTATAATAGTAATGCTGGAAAATAAAGTTAAAGCATTTATGGATATTTAACATGAAATTTTAAATTTTCAGGGAGGGTCCTACCATGTATGTTAAGGAAGTCTTAGTACAGAACAAAGCCGGACTTCATGCACGTCCTGCTACATTTTTTATCCAGAAAGCAAATGAATACAAGTCATCTGTTTGGGTAGAAAAGGAAGAGAGAAGAGTAAACGCAAAAAGCCTTCTCGGTGTACTTTCTCTCGGTATTATAGGCGGAACAACAATCAAGATCAGTGCTGACGGTTCTGACGAAACAGATGCTGTTGAGGGTCTTGTAGCTCTTATTGAGTCTGGTTTTGCTGAGTAATCATATTGTTAAGACTTAAGGGGACGGAGCAAATATCCGTCCCGTTTTTCTTTTTCGGGATTTTATGGGAGAAGGTGAGAGCGTGAATCCGAAAATGTCTGAGCTTAGAAAAAAAGCCATGGGTCTGCCTTTACAGCCGGGCGTTTATATAATGAAAAACGAAAAACAGGAAATAATATATATCGGTAAGGCAAAGGCTTTAAAAAACAGAGTCAGCCAGTATTTTGGTTCTCAGAATAATCACCCGGAAAAAGTCCGCAGAATGGTTGACAATGTTTTTGATTTTAATTATATCATCACCGACAGCGAGTTCGAGGCACTTATTTTGGAGTGCAGTCTTATTAAACAAAACAAACCCCGTTATAATATTTTGCTTAAAGATGATAAGGGTTACAGCTATATAAAGGTCACAAATGAAAAATGGCGTAGGCTTTCCTGTGTGTTTCAAAAGGAAGATGACGGCAGTGCTTACTTAGGTCCTTACAACAGTAATTTTTACGTTAAAAATGCTTTGGACGAAGCAGTAAAGATTTTCAAGCTTCCCACCTGCAGCAGAAAATTTCCCGATGATTTCGGTAAAAAACGTCCTTGCCTTAACTTTCACATAAAACAGTGCAGCGGAGTATGCACAGGAAAGGTTTCGCTTGAGGATTATAACGAGAGTGTGGACGAGGCTTTGGAGTTTTTAAAGGGAGGCTCAAACACATCTTTAAAGCTTCTTACAGAAAAAATGAATAACGCCGCTGAAAATCTTGATTTTGAGCTTGCCGCAAAAATAAGAGACAGAATAAAAGCCGTAAAAAATATGAACAACCGTCAAAAGGTTGTAAGTATGAACGTAAAAGAGCAGGACGTAATCGGCTTTTGGAGCGACGGAAAAAAAGGCTGCTTTGAAGTTTTCAGATTTTCCGACGGCAGGCTTGTAGACAGGGAAGATTTTATAATTGAAGACGCCGGAGAGGAAAAAAACGCAAGAACCGAGTTTATAACAAGCTATTACGGAATGAGGGATTTTGTCCCCAAAAACGTGACCTTGGACGGAGAAGCTGAGGATATTGAAATTCTTGAAAAGTGGCTTTCCGAAAAAAGAGGAAACCGTGTTTATATTACCGTTCCTCAAAGGGGAGAGCAGGCAAAGCTTGCGGATATGTGCCGTCAGAATGCGGCGGAAAGAATTGCACAGACAAAGGGAGCCACAGGCAGAGAGTATTCCGTTTTGGAGGAATTAAGACAAATTTTGGGTATTGAAAAAATACCGCAGTATATTGAATCCTATGATATTTCCAATTTCGGAGGCAGTGAAAACGTGGCGGGAATGGTGGTTTTTGAAAACGGAAAGCCGTTGAAATCCGCTTACAGAAAGTTTACTATAAAAACCTTTGAGGGGCAGGACGACTATGCTTCAATGAGCGAGGTTTTGGAAAGACGATTCAAAGAATATTTGTCTGACAAAAGCGGAAAAGGCTTCGGCAGACTTCCGGACTTGATTTTGCTTGACGGAGGCAAGGGTCAGGTTTCCGCTGTATTGCCTGTGCTTAAAAAACTGGGAATAAATGTGCCTGTTTTCGGAATGGTAAAGGACAGCAAGCATAGGACGAGAGCAATCACCACAAATGGAGAGGAAATAAGCATCGGCAATAACAGGCGTGTTTTCAGCTTTGTTTCTTCGGTTCAGGACGAGGTTCACCGTTTTGCCATAAGCTTTATGCACGGCAAGCGTCAAAGCAGGACTTTTTACAGCTCCCTGACGGAAATTGAAGGGATAGGAGAAACAAGAGCAAAGGCACTTTTGAAGCATTTCCGCACAGTTTCAAATATCTCAAAGGCGGATTTGGAAGAACTGGAGAATGCACCGAAAATGAATAAAAATACTGCATTATCCGTCTATAACTATTTTCATAAGAAAGATTAGAACATTTAAAGTAAAAAAATATATAAAAAATGATATTTTTTTCATTAGAGTGGAACAAATTGTTGTAATAATTATTTTTATGTGATATAATAACAAAAGCAGTATGCATTGATATAAAGGAGAAGTATATGCGTGTAATTACCGGTAAAGCCAGGGGCAGACGCCTTGAAACACTGGCAGGAGAAGATGTAAGACCTACCGCCGACAGAATTAAGGAGGCAGTTTTTTCTGCTTTGCAGTTTGAAATAGAGGGCAGGCTGTTTTTGGATTTGTTTGCAGGAAGCGGACAGATGGGTATTGAAGCCCTCAGCCGAGGAGCGGCCGGAGCGGTTTTTGTTGATGAAAGCCGTGACAGTGCGGCGGTTGTGAGAAGAAATCTTCAGTCTACAGGTCTTTCGGAAAATGCTTCCGTGATGAATATGGACTCCATAGGATTCCTCAAAATGAAGTCCGGTAAATTCGATATTGCTTTTCTTGACCCGCCCTATAACACCGGACTGCTTCAGAAAGCGTTGTCAATGATTACGCCTGTAATGAAAAAAAACGGGGTTATTGTTTGCGAAAGTCCTTTGGACGAGGAATTGCCTGAAAGCTGTGACGATTTTGTGGCAGACAGAACATACCGATACGGAAAAATTAAAATTACCATGTACCGCCACAGGGAAATGCTGGAAGAGCAATAATATTCCTCATATCGGCTGCTGAGAAAAGAGAGGTTGTAATGGGTAAAACAGTTATTTGTCCGGGAAGCTTTGACCCGGTTACGTTGGGACATTTGGATATAATAACAAGAGCTTCAAAGCTTTTTGACCATGTTATTGTAGCAGTGCTTACCAACCTGTCAAAGAAGCCCAGCTTTACAATTGAAGAAAGAATTGAACTTCTTAAAAAGGCAACAATAGGCATTGAAAATGTTGAAATTGTGGGTTTTACGGGACTTCTTGCTGAATATGCAAAGCAGAGAAATGCAACAGCTGTTGTAAAGGGTCTTAGAGCCGTTTCTGACTTTGAATATGAATTTCAACAGAGCCTTATTAATAAAAAATTAAATCCTAATCTGGAAACCGTTTTTCTGACTACAAGTCAGGAGAATATGTATCTCAGCTCAAGTATAGTAAAACAGGTTGCGTCGCTTGGCGGAGATATAAGCAGTTTTGTACCATCATGTATTCACGGTGAAATACTACAAAGATTATCGCAAGGAGAGATGAAAGATGAAGGTTGATGGATTGATTACCGAACTCAGAGATATTATGGAAACTGCAAAGGGTATGCCCTTTTCCGGCGGCAAAGCTCTTGTAGACACAAATAATGTTCTTGATATCATTGAAGAAATAGAGCAGGAGTTTCCTCAGGAATTCCGTCAGGCAAAGTCAATTGTTGCGGATAGAAATCAGATAATTGCCGACGCAAAGCGTGAGGCTGAAGAGATTATCAGAGCTGCCGAAGAGCGTAAAAAAGCTATGATTAACCAGCATGAAATCATCAGACTTGCAAGACAGCAGGCAAACGAAATTATTGCCGACGCTAAGGACAAGAACGCAAAGATGAAGGTTGTAACAAACAAATATGTTGATGATCTGCTTAAGAGAGTTGACGACTCTATCTCCGGATATTACACTGACATAAAGAATGTAAGACAGCAGATTAAGGCTATTCAAAAGACACAGGAATGATTTTATATAAAACAATAAAAAGTTCCCGCAAAAAATAAAGGTTTGCGGGAATTTATTTTATATCTTAGAAAGAGGATATACAGTCATGAAAGAAGATTTTGTCATAAGACCTGCAAAAAGGGACGAAACAGGGAAAATACTTGATTTTATCAAATATATAGCCGAATACGAAAAAATGCTTGACCAGGTTGTAGCTACCGAAGAGCTTTTGGACGAGTGGATTTTCCAAAAGGGTTTGGTTGATGTGCTTTTTGCCGAAGAAAAGGGCGAGGTAGTAGGCTTTGCACTTTATTTTAGTAATTTTTCTACCTTTGTAGGACGTGCCGGTTTGTATCTTGAGGATTTGTTTGTAAAGCCTGAATACATGGGAAAGGGATACGGAAAAGCGTTGCTTAAAAAGCTTGCTCAAATAGCTGTTGAACGTAAGTGCAGACGTATGGAATGGTGCTGTCTTGACTGGAATACTCCGAGCATAAATTTTTATAAATCAGTGGGTGCAGTTCCAATGGACGAATGGACTACATATCGCCTTGCAGGGGAAAGTCTTGATAAATTTGCGTCAGAAGAATAATTATTTTGATTAAAAAAGTATTGACAAAACAGTTCAGTTTTGCTATAATAATCAAGCACGGTAACGGAAACGACCTTGCGATATGCGGATATGGCGGAATTGGCAGACGCGTATGGTTCAGGTCCATATGAATGCAAGTTCATGCAGGTTCAAGTCCTGTTATCCGCACCAGTTATGGGAGCATAGCTCAGCTGGGAGAGCATCTGCCTTACAAGCAGAGGGTCATAGGTTCGAGCCCTATTGTTCCCACCAAAAGAGAGTATAACTTCGGTTGTACTCTTATTTTTTTTGTTTTATAAAAACTTTAACGGCTCGAACCTGTGAAGGTTTTGTCTAAAAACAGTCCGGTGGACTGTTTTTAGACAAAAGCGACGAGGGCGGTACCGAAATGCGAAGCATTTGGGTGACCGAGTCATCTAAAATTGCGAAGTAATTTTAGGTCGAGCCCTATTGTTCCCACCAAAGAGAGTATAACTTCGGTTGTACTCTCATTTTTTTGTTTTATTGGCTCTTTGTCAATAGTTGGAGCCGAAAGAGAATTAAGAAAAATAAAGAGTTATTGTGAACACTGACGTGGGTTTACGGCGAAAAACAATTCAGTGGACGTTTTTTGCTTACTCCTGCGTTTATTTGTAGAATTTTAAGACCTTGGAGGACTCTGTCCTCCAAACCACCTGCCAAAGGGACCTCGTCCCTTTGGAATCCCGAAACATTTGCTGTACAACTAAAAAATTTTAACATAAAAAACGGACGGAAACTAAAATTTCCGTCCGCACTGGTATTAAAAGGAATTCAAATATTTAATTAGAGTTCTGCGAAATATTTGATTGTTCTAACCATCTGGCTTGTGTAGCTGTTCTCGTTGTCATACCAAGAAACTACCTGAACCTGAGATGTGCCGTTGTCAAGGTTTGTAACCATTGTCTGAGTTGCATCAAACAATGAACCGTATCTCATGCCAACGATATCAGAAGAAACGATGAGGTCTGTATTGTAGCCGAAGCTCTCGGACTGAGCAGCCTTCATAGCCTCGTTGATTTCGTCAACTGTAACTGTGCCCTCTACAACAGCTGTGAGGATTGTTGTAGAACCTGTTGGAACAGGAACACGCTGAGCAGCACCGATGAGCTTGCCGTTAAGCTCTGGGATAACAAGGCCAATAGCCTTAGCAGCACCTGTTGAGTTAGGAACGATGTTAACTGCACCAGCACGAGCTCTTCTGAGGTCACCCTTTCTGTGAGGACCGTCGAGGATCATCTGATCGCCTGTGTAAGCGTGGATTGTAGCCATGATACCGCTCTTGATAGGAGCAAAATCATTCAAAGCCTTTGCCATAGGAGCAAGGCAGTTTGTTGTGCAGGAAGCTGCAGAAATGATTGCATCGTCAGCTGTAAGAGTCTTCTCATTTACGCCGTAAACGATTGTCTTAAGGTCCTTACCTGCAGGAGCAGAAATAACAACCTTCTTAGCACCAGCGTTGATGTGAGCCTGAGCCTTGTCCTTTGAGCAGTAGAAACCTGTGCACTCGAGAACAACGTCAACACCAAGCTCTCCCCAAGGAAGATTATTAGCGTCTTTCTCAGCATAGATTGTGATTTCTTTGCCGTCAACAACGATTGAATTCTCTTTAGCTTCAACCTTGTCAGCAAGAGCATAACGACCCTGAGCGGAATCGTACTTTAAAAGATGAGCAAGCATCTTTGCATCTGTAAGATCGTTGATAGCAACTACTTCGTATCCTTCAGCACCGAACATCTGTCTGAAAGCAAGACGGCCGATACGGCCAAAACCATTAATACCAACTTTAATTGCCATTTTTAATTCCTCCAATACAAAATATGGTACTTATATAATATTACATTTACGGTAAAATTTCAAGAGCTTATACGAAAATAAAGATAAAATTTTTTAAATTTTACATATTTTTAATAAAATCCCTTTAACAGACAAAATCATTTATTATTGCTTGTTATATTTGTTAAAATCAATGATTTTATGAATGACTAGGATTTATAAAGTTAAAGAAATCTTGTTTTTCTGGGCTTTAAATAAAATGTGATACATTTATACGGTTTTATCTTGACAATATTTACAAAATATATTACTATATGTGTTGAGGAATGTAAATGAGTACATATTGTATTTTTTCTTTTCAAATTCGGTAAATGCAGTGTGTTTTTTCATAGGGATTTATTTCACGTTCCTTAAAAAATAAATTCAATCATTATTTGTCTTGTAACTGAAAACGCTTTTACAGCGTTATTTTTTGCGAATGTATAAATTGCACGTGGTCGTTTTTTAACAAGAGAATGGATATTATGGGAATTTAATTCGTTGAATATAGATTTTTTGGATATTTTAAAGTGAATATAAAACCGAACCGGTATTTGGGGCGAAGGTGAATATACAGATAAAAATATTTTAAAAAAAGAATATGTTTTGGATTAATAACAATACTATTACTCATTTGGGATAACTTGCAATGACTATCCGTACATTTGTGTATTGAGTGTTGTTTTCCTTTTTTTAAGGCTTGTTTATGCGGCAATGTCTGCTTTATATTCGGCAGGACTATGGTTTGATTATTGAATTATTTTAATTATTTTTATTCGAAACTTGAAAATTGAACAAAACTTATCAAGGAGGTGTCCGTTCTATGCCAGTTTGGTTAGGCATTGCAATTGCCGTGATTGCTCTTCTTGCGGGAGTTTCTATCGGTATATATCTTGGTATACAGAGAAGAAAAAAGATTGCAGAAGCAGAAATCGGCAGTGCTGAACAGGAAGCAAAGAGAATTGTTTCCGAAGCTATTAAAACCGCAGAGGCAAAAAAGAAAGAAGCTGTTCTTGAGGGTAAAGACGAGCTTCACCGTCTGCGTAGTGAAAATGAAAAAGAAATCGCCGAACGCCGTAAAGAGGTTCAGAGGCAGGAAAGACGTATACAGCAAAAAGAGGAAACCCTCGATAAAAAGCTGGACAACTTGGAAGCTAAGGAAGAAAAAGTTTCCAAGAAACTCAAGGACGCAGACGCAAAGCTGGAGGAAATTGAGAAAATCAAGAACAGCCAGTTTGAAATGCTTGAGAGAATTTCCGGCTATACGGCGGAACAGGCTAAAAGTTATCTCCTTTCTCAGCTCGACTCCGAACTGACCCATGAAAAGGCTGCTAAAATTATGGAATACGAGCAGAGACTCAAGGAGGAAGCCGACGCAAAGGCAAGAAATATTATTACACTTGCCATTCAAAGACTGGCGGCAGACCAAGTCGCAGAAGCGACAGTTTCTGTTGTACCTCTTCCCAACGATGAGATGAAAGGAAGAATTATCGGCAGAGAAGGAAGAAATATCAGAACAATCGAAACACTTACGGGTGTTGACCTTATTATTGATGACACGCCCGAGGCAATCGCACTTTCCTGTTTTGAACCGGTAAGACGCGAGGTTGCAAGGGTTGCTTTGGAAAAACTGATATCCGACGGAAGAATTCACCCGGCAAGGATTGAAGAAACCGTGGATAAGGCAAGACGTGAGGTAGAGCTTGCCATTAAACAGGACGGTGAAAGAGCCGTTATTGAAGTAGGTGTAAACGGAGTTCATCCTGAGCTTGTGAAGCTTTTGGGCAGACTTCGCTACAGAACAAGTTACGGACAGAATGTGCTTAATCATTCAATTGAGGTTGCTTATCTGTGCGGACTTATCGCAACTGAGCTGGGACTTGACCCCACTGTTGCAAAAAGAGCCGGTCTTCTTCATGATATAGGAAAGGCTCTTGACCATGAGCACGAGGGAAGTCACATTGAACTCGGTGTTGAGGTTGCCAGAAAGTACAGGGAAAACGACGCAGTTATCCATGCTATTCAGGCACATCACGGTGACGTTGAGGCTAAAACAGTTGTTGCCTGCATAGTCCAGGCCGCTGACGCTATCTCGGCAGCAAGACCGGGAGCAAGACGTGAAAATCTTGAAAATTATATTAAACGACTTCAGAAGCTTGAAGAGGTCGCATCTGCATTTAACGGAGTTGAAAGATGCTTTGCTATTCAGACGTGTAGAGAAATAAGAATTATGATAAAACCTGAGGTTGTAAAAGATGAGGGTATGATTCCTCTTGCGAGAGAAATCTGTAAAAAGATTGAATCTGATTTGGAATATCCGGGTCAGATAAAAGTAAATATCATAAGAGAATCAAGGGCAATAGATTACGCAAAGTAATGAGCTTTTGTATCTGAAATTTTCACAGAGAAAATACAGAGTTGATTTAAAATAACGCATTTTAAATCAACTCTTTTTATTTTCTTATTTTATGTAATAAAAGTATCGTATTTTAAATAAAGCCGTTAATAGTTTTGCTTACTGTTACTTTTTCTTCCAGTTATTTATTATGTTTTAATATTTATATAATTTTTGTAATATTTAAAGCTTGCAAATAAAAAATAATATAAAAATTGATTACAATATTATAATTATTATTGTAAATAGCTTAAAATTATGATATAATACAATCACAAGAAATAATTGTTGATAATTTTTATCTTTTATCTACAAAATATATTTGGTTTAAACGGAAAGAAGGGAAAAGTAATGAAAAAAATGTGTAAAAACAGACCTTTTAATTCTGTGTTTGCTGTTATGTTTGTTGTGATTTTGGCTGCGGGAAGTGTATTTTCTGTTTCGGCGGCTGAAAGCGAGGTAAAAACCGAAGCAATTAATTTGACAGAGGACAAGTTTACATACACCGTTAAAGACGGAGCTGCTGCAATAACAGGATATATCGGAACAGATGAAACGGTTGTTATTCCGCCTTATTTGAATTCTTTTCCTGTTGCTGCAATAGATAGGGAAGCTTTTTACCGCAATGAATATGTTACGGATATTGAGATACCTTACGGAGTTACCTCAATAGGCAGCGGAGCTTTCTATGGATGCGGTAATTTAAGAAGCGTTTCCTTGCCTGAGACGGTGACGGCTATAGGATACAATGCTTTTTATGCTTGTTCTTCTCTTACTGAAATAACTGTTCCCCATGGGGTTCAAATAATTGAGCCTTGGACTTTCGGTGAATGTGTAAATCTCGATTCAATATCTTTACCGGAAAGCGTATCTCAAATAGGATACGGAGCCTTTGATAATACAGCGTTTTTTAATAATGAAGATAATTGGGAAAACGGAATGCTTTACTTAAACGGTCATCTTATAGCTGTCGATAAGGATATAGAAAAAGCTGTTCTAAAATCTGACACAAAGAGCATATCAAATGCGGTTTTTGCAGAGTGTAAAAATCTTACCGATATTGAAATTACCGATAATATTAACAGTATCGGAATAGCAACGTTCGACGGCTGTGAAAGGCTTGCTAAAGCTTACATACCTGATACCGTAACTTTTATCGGTGATAATGCTTTCAGCAGATGTCCTGATCTGGTTATTCACGGCAAAGCAGGTTCTTATGCAGAGAAATATGCAAATGATAATAACATAAAATTTGTCGCTGAAAACTCAGTTGCAATCGGAGATATTAACAATGACGGAGCGTTAACGATTGTAGACGTTTCTTTGCTTCAAAATAAGCTTATAACGGAAGAAGAGTCTGCTTATTTTTATAAATCGGTAAATGTCGATTACGATTTTAACGGCGACGGTGAGTTTGACGTATTGGATATAACATATCTGCAAATGGTTTTAGCGGAGATAATTTAATTTAAAGACGTGCTGTTTTCTTAGAAATATTAAATCAAAGGCTGGTTCAATGCTTGTTGTTGAACCAGCCTTGCTGTTTATTTATTTAAATTTTCGTAATAATGAAGGGTTTTCGTTGGAAGGAAATAATAAAAAAATGTAAAGAATAATTATACATGAGTGACGTATATAAAATTAAAGGAATTTTTTTTGATTTTGTAAAAAAAAGGCGAATACAACACGTTTTTTCAATATTGTTTCGATTTTTTATGGTATAATTAAAAATAAAATAGCAGGCAGAAAATGCTATAGACAGGACGTAACAATCTATTATGTCTTACCTTATTACAATCATATTACGAAATGGAATGGGGCGGGATTATGCGATTACTTCTTATCGAAAACGAAAAGAGCCTGTCAGATATTCTGGTTAAAACTTTTGAAAAGGAGAACTTTTTGACCGATTGTGCACATGACGGTGAGTATGGTTTGGATTGTGCTTTAAGTGGTATTTATGATGCAATTATATTGGATTCAGCCCTTCCGAAAATCAACGGCATTGAACTTTTGATGCATCTTAGGGAAGGAAATGTGCGTGTTCCTATAATTCTTATTGCTACACAAGCTGACCTTGATGAGAAACAGAAGATACTCAATGTTGATGTGGACGATTATCTGACAAAACCGTTTGAGCCTAAAGAGCTGCTGAAAAAGGTTCGCACGCTGATAAGAGAACAGACAAATATTGACTCTGATGACTCAATATCTTTCGGCGATATTGTGTTGAATACGGCAAACGGAGAGCTAAGCTGCAAGGGACAAAAAATAAAATTAAGCGGTAAAGAATACCAGCTTATGGAACTGCTGCTTATAAATAAAGAAAGGATTATAACGAAAGAACAGATTACTGAGAAAATATGGGGATATGATAATGAGGCAGAATACAACAATTCAGAAGTATATATGTCTTTTTTAAGAAAGAAACTAAGCAAAATAGATTCAAAAACAAAAATCAGAGCGATAAGAGGATTGGGATACACTCTTTCATATTGAAATAAAGAATTACATTACCTCAGAAAATTACGCCCCTGCGTACTCGGACTTTGTGACTTTGCATAAATATTATAAAAGGGGTTAAATATATCCGATAAAACAAAAGACATTCGACTTTCCGAAAACGAAAGCGAATGTCTTTTGTTTATTTATAAGTTATGTATGTTTTAATTATTCAAATGTTACTCCTGCTTCAGGGTCAGCAGATTTTATTATTGCAAGAGATTCAAGTCTTATTCCCATCTCACGGAGAATTTTTCCGCCGTCCTGAAAACCTTTTTCGATTACAATTCCGCAGCCGGCAAGCTTTGCACCTGACTGCTTTACAATGTCTATAAGTCCAAGTAAAGCCTGTCCCTTTGCGAGAAAATCGTCAATTATAAGAACGTTGTCGTCAGCCGTTAAGTACTTTTTTGATACCTGAACATCGTAGGTAATTCCTTTTGTAAAGGAATGAACCTTTGATTTGTAAAGTTCTCCGTCAAGATTTTTTGACTGAGTTTTCTTTGCAAAAATAACAGGTACAAATCCAAAATGACCTGAGGTTAAAGCGGCAATTCCTATTCCCGAAGCCTCGATTGTCAGAATTTTTGTTATCTTTTGGTCGGAAAATCTTCTTGCAAATTCCTCCCCGATTTGGTTAAGAAGCTGTATATCCATTTGATGATTTAAAAAGCTGTCAACTTTTATTATGTTGCCAGGCTTAATGTTTCCGTCCTTCAAAATTCGCTCTTTCAAAATTTCCATAAGACTTGTAACCCCCAGAAGTGAATATACGCTGTATTCTACCACATTTCGGGGAAAAATACAATTATTTTATTTGACGAAAAGAGCTTTTCTCTTAAAGTTTTCAATAATCTTTCTTTTGATAAAGAATAACAGAACCGTGGTAAGAACCGTACAGCGTCAAATATCCGAATATAGTAGTTATCCAGAATATCACCGGAGTTGAGGCTTCGTTTATAGGGTCAATATATGTGTGCATATAGCTGCTTCCGTAACTTGTAGTATAATAGCCTCCCATATTGCTCTGAATATAGCATACATAGAATATTGGGAATAATACGCAGACCACAAGGAAAATTGATACGGCAGTTCCTTTTGCCGGATTCATGGATATTGAACAGGGAATGAATATTCCTAAGGTGATTGAGGAAATTAAAACGGTTGATGATGTTGTTACAAGAAATTTGGCGTAGTCGATTGTTGAGTGTGAAAGAATAAAGGGAATTGTGCCGAATAGAAGCATTATTATTTGTGTAAGCAAAACTATTCCGGCTGCAATTATGTATTTTTCCGCAACAATTTCCTGAGGGGTAAACGGCAGGGCGTTTACATATTTATCCCAGCCCTGAGAATGGTTACGGGAAAAAAGTGCAAAAATTACGGTTATAGGAAGACAGAAGAATAAAAGAAAACTTCCGGGCTCTTCCAAGTATGTATAAAAAGTTGCGAGAATTGCGTCAAGTAACAAAAGAAGCAGCAGAGGAATGGCTATGTACTTCGTGTCTTTTACTAATAGAGTTTTCATAAAATCACCCTTTCTTTATAAGATAATTAAAAACTTTATAAATCGCGTTTCTCAAAAAGATGGCAGGTTATCAGGTAGGATATAAACAAAAGCACAAGGCTTACAATAAAGACCGATACATACAGTGCAGACGGATAGTTTTGGTAAGGAACAGCCTCAGGATTTAAGATTTTTGCCTGTACTGTAAGGGAGAGATAAATCAAAACGTAAAGCATAAAAAACATAGGCGTTGCACTTTTTATTCCGATTCCTATGGCTATGGGCAGTGATATTGAAAGGGATATCACTACCGTTAGATATGCCGTTAAGGCAACAGCAATAATTGCCGACGGCTCTGTATCAAAAGCCATAGATCCTGCAAATCCCAAAAGTATAAGAATAAGTCCGATATAAAATGAAATACAAAGGGCGAGAGTGTATTTTGAGCGGACAATATCTTTTCTGGTTATCGGTAAAGACAGGGAAAAAGCGTCCCAGCCTGAATTATTGTCTTTGTCTATAATGTTGATAAACGGTATTAATACGGTCAAACTTGAAAAAATCAAAATGTCGTATCTTTTTTCTAAATATCCCATTGCGGTTAAAAAAAGTATTAAGAAAGTGCAGGATATCAAACCGAAAACAGTCTTTTTAAAATCTTTTTTTATAACAGATTTCATTACATTCACTCCCTTATCATATGGATAATCACATCTTCCAAAGTGGGTTTTTCTGTTTCCAAGGTTAGTCCGCCTAACTTGCCTTTATCTAAAATAAGACGCAGTCCGTAATTGGTGTCCTCAACGCTTAACACTGACTCCTTTGGTATAGAATCGTACCGGTCTTCAGGACAGTTGTAAATTGCGTACTTTTCTAAAATCTCGTCTTTTTCTTCTGTGAATTTAATACTTCCGTTATCAACAAGACAAATATAATCACAGAGCTTTTCCAAATCGCTTACTATATGCGAGCTTATAAGCACCGAGCAGTCCTCTTCACGGGTAAAATCAAATATGATATTTACAATTTCATCACGTACTACAGGGTCAAGTCCCGTGGTGGGTTCGTCCATTATCAGAAGCTTTGCTCCATGGCATATTGCTGTCATTATTGAAAGCTTTGATTTCATTCCTTTTGAAAATTCCTTTATCTTTTGGTCAAGGGGCAGGGAAAATCTTTTTGCATAGTCAAAAAACAAACCCTCGTCCCATTCTCTGTATATGCCTCCCATAAGATTATTTATTTTTATGAGAGTATAGTTTTCGTCAAACATACCGCTGTCAGGCACATAGCCTATGTATTGCTTTGTATATTTAAAATGTTTTTTGATATCACAGCCGAGAACGGTTATATCGCCGCTGTCGGCTTTTGTTATGCCCAAAATAAGCTTTATAAGGGTTGTTTTTCCTGCACCGTTTTTTCCCACAAGTCCCATGATACAGCCGGTGGGCAATACAAGATTTAGATTATTCATAGAAAAATTACCTAATGTTTTATTCACATTTGTCATTTCGATAGCGTTCATATTTACCGCTCCTCTCCGTATAAAATAAACATTTTTATTATTTCCTGCTGATTAAGTCCGCAGATGTCTGCAATTTCATAGATGTTTTTCATATGCTCCTCTATTTTTCTGAGGTTTTCTTCAAGTATCAGCTCTTTGTTTTTGTCTGCAACAAAACAGCCCTTTCCCTGAACCGTATATATGTAACCGTCCTTTTCCAGCTCGTCATAGGCACGCTTTGTGGTGATTACGCTGATTTTCAAATCCTTTGCTATTCCCCTTATTGAGGGAAGAGGCTCTCCGCTTGAAAGCTCTCCGGAAAGAATCAGGTTTTTGATTTGTTCGTACATCTGCTGATAAATAGGTGTATCCTTTTTGTTGCTGATAATTATATTAATAGAAACCACCTCTTTTTTGTGATTACTGTATATATACAGTATATACAGTTTAAGGCAAAAAGTCAAGTGTTACAGAAATATTTTTACCTAAAAAATTCATATAGAAGTAAAAAGTTAACATGGATTTTACACAAGTGGTGTGATTTTAAATTTTTTTAAAATAAAAACGTAAATATTAACACGGATTTTACAAACGGCAGATATCGAAGTTAACAGAAATGAAAGTATAATCTATGTGTACCCTGAGGGCGGGGAAACAGCCCGAAATTAAACTTGAAAATAATAAGGAGAAATAAGAAATGTTAAAGAAAGTAATTTCTGTTATGATGGCAGTAATGATGTCAGCGGCAATTTTCACAGGCTGCGGCGGTAACAACGGTACAACAGACGGTTCAACCGACGGCAGTGCAGGAGGAAACTCAGCTGCAATCACTGTTTGCTCAAGAGAGGACGGTTCAGGTACGAGAGGTGCTTTTATCGAGCTTTTCGGAATTGAAGAGAAAGACGAGAGCGGCGAGAAGGTTGACAAGACAATACCTACCGCTGAAATTACAAACAGCACATCGGTTATGATTACAACTGTAGTTGGAAATAAAAACGCAATCGGCTACATATCCTTGGGTTCTCTTGATGAAACAAAGGTAAAGGCACTTAAAATTGACGGTGCTGAGGCAACAGTTGAGAACATTAACAATGGTACTTACAAAGTATCAAGACCTTTCAACATTGCAGTAAGAGATGACGTAAGCGAGCTTGCTCAGGACTTCATCAACTTTATCCTCAGTTCGGACGGTCAGGCAGTTGTTGAGGAAGAGGGCTACATCAAGGCATCTGACGCAGAGACATACACACCAAGCGGTCTTACAGGTAAAATCACAGTTGCAGGTTCTTCTTCCGTAAACCCTGTAATGGAGAAGCTTGCAGAGGCTTATGAGGCTCTTAACGAGGGAGTTAAAGTCGATATCCAGATGAATGACTCCTCAACAGGTATCCAGTCAGTAGCAGAGGGCAGCTGTGACATTGGCATGGCTTCAAGAGAGCTTAAAGACAGCGAGCTTGAGAAAGGTCTTACTCCTACAGTAATCGCTGTTGACGGAATTGCTGTAATCGTAAATCTTGAAAACTCAGTTTCAGACCTTACTTCCGAGCAGGTTAAGGGAATTTACACAGGCGAAATCACAAACTGGGGCGAGATTGAGTAATAATCAGTAAGTTGAATATAAAATCCCACTAAAGAACATATAGCTGTAGGCAAGAAACGCCTACAGCTATAGTTTGGAATGGCATAATCTCTCAAAAGATGTACTCAAGCAAGAGGAGAATGGTTAAATAATGAAAAAATTTTCAGAAATTTCAATGAAGGCAGTTTTCCTGCTTTCCGCCTGTATCTCTATAGTTGCCGTTTTGCTTATATGTCTTTTCCTTTTTGCAAACGGAATACCGACAATAGGTGAGATAGGGCCTCTTAACTTCCTGCTGGGCACAACATGGCGTCCGGGAAACGATATATACGGAATACTTCCTATGATTTTAGGAAGTATCTATGTAACGGCAGGAGCAATAATAATCGGCGTGCCGATAGGTGTGCTCTGTGCAGTGTTTCTTGCCTGTTACTGCCCTAAAAAGCTTTACACTTTTTTAAAGCCGGCAGTTGACCTTTTGGCAGGTATCCCGTCAATCGTATACGGTTTCTTTGGCTTGGTAGTAATAGTGCCGATGCTGCAAAACCTTGTGGGAGGCGGTTTCAGCGGAAAGAGTATACTGACTGCTTCTATACTGCTGGGAATTATGATACTGCCTACAATTATCAGCGTTACGGAGTCATCTTTGAGAGCTGTACCTGCCCAGTATTACGAAGGTGCTCTTGCTTTGGGAGCAACAAAGGAAAGAAGTATTTTCAGAGCTTCTATGCCTGCTGCCAAGTCAGGTATCACAGCGGGTATAATCCTCGGTGTGGGACGTGCAATAGGTGAAGCGATGGCTATCACATGGATTGCAGGAAACCAGGCTATTATACCGGACAGCGTTTTCAGCGGTGTTAGAACTCTTACCGCAAACATAGTTTTAGAGATGGGATATGCAAGCGATTTGCACAGAGAGGCTCTTATTGCCACGGCAGTTGTACTGTTTGTGTTTATACTGATAATTAATCTTTGTTTCTCTATGCTGAAAAGGAGGAATAAGACTTGAACCGCTACATAAACAAGGTTACCCTTGGGGAAAAATTTAAAACTTACAGAAAGCACCCCCTGTCTTTCGTAATGCTTTTGATTATATTCTTGGGGGCAATTTTGACAATCGGTACATTACTGTATCTTATCGCCTATATTCTTGTAACAGGTATACCGAATATAACGCCGGAGCTTTTTGAATGGGAATACAATTCGGACAACGTATCAATGATGCCGGCGATTATCAACACCGTAACAATGACATTTCTTACCCTATTAATGGCTGTGCCTATAGGTATCTTCTCTGCCATATATTTGGTTGAGTACGCCAAAAAGGGCAATAAGCTTGTTTCGGTTATAAGAATAACAACGGAAACCCTTTCCGGTATTCCTTCCATAGTTTACGGACTTTTCGGTTTCCTTATGTTTAATGTAACTTTCAATTGGGGTTTTTCTTTCCTTTCAGGTTCAATTACATTGGCTATTATGATATTGCCTTTGATTATAAGAACAACTGAGGAAGCGTTGCTGGCGGTACCCGATTCATACCGTGAGGGCAGCTTCGGACTTGGTGCGGGAAAACTGAGAACAGTATTTGTAGCGGTTCTGCCCTCTGCTGTTCCGGGAATTCTTGCCGGAGTAATCCTTGCAATAGGAAGAATTGTGGGAGAAACAGCCGCCCTTATATATACTTCCGGTACTGTTACAGGTATTCCGGAAAGTCTTATGGACTCAGGCAGAACGCTTTCCGTTCATATGTACGCCTTGCTTTCAGAGGGTCTTTATATGGAACAGGCGTATGCAACCTCGGTAGTTCTTTTGATTCTTGTACTTGGTATAAACACACTGTCAGGATTTATCGCAAAAAAAGTAGGAAAGGTGTAAAAGGTACTGATGAAAAGCTTAAAATCTTTTGTAATGAACAATATGAATTCACAGACAAATATAAGCAGTTCTGCCCCTGTTTCTGAGGATTCTATGCCTAAATTTGAGGTTTCAAGTCTTGACCTTTATTACGGCGACTTTAAAGCTCTTAAAAATATAAATCTTAAAATCCCTGAAAAGCAGATAACAGCATTTATAGGTCCCTCCGGCTGCGGTAAGTCAACATTGCTTAAATCCCTTAACAGAATGAACGATTTGGTTGAGGGATGCAGGATTGACGGAAGCGTGCTTTTGGACGGAGAAAGCATTTACGGCGGAATGGATGTAAACCATCTTAGAAAACGTGTGGGAATGGTTTTCCAAAAGCCTAATCCCTTTCCTATGAGTGTTTTTGACAACATCGCTTTCGGCCCTCGCACCCACGGTATAAAGTCAAGGTCAAAGCTTAACGAGATAGTTGAAAAATCTCTCCGTGACGCCGCTATCTGGGACGAGGTAAAAGACAGACTTAATAAAAGTGCTTTGGGACTTTCAGGCGGTCAGCAGCAAAGACTTTGCATTGCCCGTGCTTTGGCGGTAAATCCCGAGGTTCTTCTCATGGACGAACCCACCAGTGCCCTTGACCCTATTTCAACAACAAAAATCGAGGATTTGGCAATTGGGCTTAAAGAAAAATATACAATAATTATGGTTACACATAATATGCAGCAGGCTGTCAGAATTGCGGATAATACAGCGTTCTTCCTGTTGGGTGAAGTTATAGAGTACAGCGACACAGAGAAAATGTTTTCTACTCCGAAAGACAAGAGAACAGAGGACTACATTACAGGGAGGTTCGGATAATGCGTGCACAATTCGACAAGCAGCTTGAAACATTGAATATAGAGCTTATAAAAATGGGGGCTCTTTGCGAGGACGCAATTTCCTGTGCGGCAACATATATGCTGGAGGGCGGAAAGCCTCTCCTTGAAAAGGTGTTTCAGGCGGATTCTGCAATTGACAGAAAAGAAAGAGAAATTGAAACAATCTGCATGAGATTATTGCTTCAGCAGCAGCCTGTGGCAAAGGATTTGAGAACTATTTCCTCAGCCCTCAAAATGATTTCCGATATGGAAAGAATAGGCGACCAGGCGGGAGATATTGCAGAGATTATGAAATATACCGAGGAATTTAATGTTCCCAGTAAGCTTCATATAGGAGATATGGCAAGAGCCACAATCCAAATGGTTACGGATAGCATAGAATCCTTTGTTAAAAAGGACTATAACACAGCTATTGCGGTTATCAAGTATGACGACAAGGTTGACCACCTTTTTGCCAAGGTTAAAAAGGAACTGACGGAATATATTGCAAAGGACCCGGAAAACGGCGAGCTTTATCTTGACCTTTTGATGATTGCAAAATATTTCGAGAGAATCGGCGACCATGCTACAAACATTGCAGGCTGGGTATGCTATTCAATTACCGGTAAGCATAATTCGGCTAACAATTGATGAAAGTTTTATTTCGTGCTATAATTTACAGGTCAGACCACAATTGCCGGTCTGACCTGTTATGCTTTAATGGTTCTTTGTCAATAGTTGGGTAAAAAGTAAAATTGAGATAAAATAAAGAGTTATAGTGAACAAGACAAGGATTACCCGACAAAAAAACAGTTCACCGGACTGTTTTTGTCCACTCCTGCATTTTTTAAACATTGGAGGACGCTGTCCTCCAACCCACATTCCAAAATTTTTCCCCGACTTTGATATACAACTACTTATAAAGAATTAATGACAGAATGTTTAAGAGGTGTTAGTGATGATTTTTCTTTTGGAAGATGACGGTAATATCAGGAAGCTGGTGGAATATACTCTTTCTGCAAATAATATGGAGGTGAAATCTTTCGGGCTTCCCTCACAGTTTTGGGAGGCTATGGAAAATGACAGGCTTCCGGAACTGATTTTACTTGATATTATGCTTCCTCAGGAGGACGGCATGGATATTTTAAGAAAAATCAGAAGTGACAGCGTTACAAAAAGCATACCTGTTATTATGCTTACCGCAAAATCAACGGAGTTTGACAAAGTTATAGGTCTTGACTGTGGTGCGGACGACTATGTCTGCAAGCCTTTTTCACCTATTGAGCTTGCGGCAAGAATTAAAGCGGTAAAACGCAGAGCAGGACACGGAATAAAAAATGAAAGTTCAAAGCATATAATTAACGGTGCAATAGTAATAGACGGTCAAAGCCATACAGTTGAGATAGACGGAGAAGCAGTAAACCTTACGCCGAAGGAGTTTGAGCTTATTGATATTTTGGCGGAAAACAGAGGTAATGTTTTTTCAAGAGAAGAGCTTTTGAGAAAAATATGGGGCTATAATTTTGACGGAGAAACAAGAACCGTTGATGTCCATATAAGAAAATTAAGACAAAAGCTGGGTGAATATGCGGATATTATTGAAACAGTAAAAGGTATAGGCTACTGCATTAAGGGAGATACAAATGAGTAAAAGAATTTTCAGAGCGATTTGTTTTGTGTCCTTTGTAGTGCTTATTATTTCCGTAGCTCTTACCGTAGGCGTGCTTTACACACATTTCACCACAGAGCTTGCAGATGAAATGAAAAGCGAGGCTCAGACAATAGCATATATAATGGAGCAAAACGGAATAGACTATATTGAGGATTTACCCAGTACCGACAAGAGAATAACGGTGATAGACAAAGACGGAAAGGTGCTTTTTGACAATACCGTGGAAGATATCTCAAAAATGGAAAACCACAGGGACAGGGAAGAGATTGAAGAAGCACTGAAATACGGTTTCGGTGAAAGCTCACGATATTCAACTACCATTGCCGAGAAAACGGTATACTATGCGGTGAAAGCCTCCGACGGCACGGTGGTGAGACTCAGCGAAGTACAGTATTCTTTGTTTACAATTATTATGGGGACTTTACAGCCTATTGTCGTTATTATTTTTATAATGGTGATTCTTGCGGCTTTTTTTGCTTCACGTGCCTCAAAAAGCATAGTAGCACCTATAAATGCCATAAACCTTGATAGTCCCAACAGCGATGAAATTTACGAAGAGCTTGCTCCTCTTGCGTTAAAAATTGCAAGACAGAACAGAACAATAAGAGAACAGCTGGAAGAGGCTCGCAGAAAACAGGAGGAATTTGCTGTTATTACAGAAAATATGCAGGAAGGCCTTATTCTTGTTGACAACAAAAGCAATATTATTTCCTGCAACAGTGCGGCAAAGCGGCTGTTGGACGCGGATATTCCAAACAAGCATTGCTGTGTCTTTATTCTTAACAGAAGCGTTGAACTTTCCGAATGTGTGGAAAAAGCTCTGTCAGGGGAACACTGTACTCAGGTTTTGGAAAGCAACGGAAGATTTTGCAGAATAGCGTCAAATCCTGTAAAAAACGGAGAGAAAATTGCAGGAGCCGTTATTGTTATTCTTGATATTACTGAAAACGCAAAAAGAGAGGAGCTAAGACGTGAGTTTACGGCGAATGTTTCTCACGAACTTAAAACTCCTCTTACATCAATTGCAGGCTTTGCCGAGCTTATGAAGTACGGTATGGTAAAACAGGAGGATATAAAGGACTTCTCCGAAAGCATTTACGATGAAGCCCAAAGACTTATTACCCTTGTAAACGATATTTTAAATCTTTCCGCTCTTGACGAGGACGGTGTAAACCGGGAAAAAGAAAGTATTAATCTTTTGGAATTATCAAAAGATGTGGCGAAAAGTCTTAAAATACCCGCAGAAAAGAAAAGTGTTACCCTTACGGTAACAGGAGACAATGTGTTTGTGATGGGGTCAAAGAAAATCTTACGGGAAATGATTTACAATCTTTGTGACAACGGTATCAAATACAACATTGACGGGGGAAAGGTCAATGTTGCTGTTACCGCTGAAAACGGTCACGGAAAACTCGTTGTTTCCGACACGGGTATCGGAATTCCTAAAGAAGACCAAAACAGAGTTTTTGAAAGATTTTACAGGGTTGACAAAAGTCATTCAAGAGAAATCGGGGGAACAGGTCTTGGCCTTTCAATTGTGAAACATTCGGCAATGTTTCATAATGCGGAAATTTATCTTCAGAGCGAACCGGAAAAAGGTACGGTGATTACTGTATTATTTCCCCTTTGAGATATAGAATAATTTTAAACACAGACGTCCTTTGGGCGTCTGTTGTCAGTTAAAGGATAAATCCGCAAGATAATATTCCACTACTTCTTCAAAATGTATCGGGTCTAATTCTTCCCTGTTAAATTCACTGACCATTTCCATTATTGTTTCAAAGCTGTCGGTTATGTCTTCAAGCCGCATAAGCTCTTGGCTTTCGCTTATTGCGGATATGCCGTATGAAATCCTGTCGTCAAAGACAGTTTTGATTACCCGATAATACATTCTTGTCCCCCGTACATTATGATAATAAAATGTGAAAATATCAATACATAATGTGAATAAATACCACTAACTTAATTTATCATTTATGATGATAGATGTCAATATTAATTACAATAATGTAATTATAAATACATATTAAAATTTTACGGAAAAAACAATTTTAAATGTTTTATATTTACCATGACATAAAAGTGAAAGTTTACTGAAAAATCATCTTATAGATTGTGCTTTGTTGACAATGATTGATAAAGCCGTTATAATTTAAAACGATGGAATATGAAAAAATTATTGTAATTGAAAGGGTGTTGTTTATGTCTTTTTTCAGCGATCTCGGTAAGGCATTCAGTTCTTCCGGTTCAAACAACGTACAAAATACTAATGCAGGTTCTGATATTTCTAAGCTTAACAGAACAATTAACGAAAATAAAAGCAAGATAGAGAACGCATATAAAGAAATAGGAAATATTTATTTTAATACATACGGTGAAAATCCGGCTCCGGAACTTGCCGAAAAGGTAAATTTTATCAAACAGCTTACAAGCGATATAGAAAAAATGGAGGAAGAAATTAAGCTCCTTAACGGATATATCCGTTGTCCGAAATGTGCGGTTTTGGTAAAAAATACCGATTTTGTTTGCTATAACTGCGGAGAAAAATTAAGAGCTCCGGAAGTTGATAATCGTTGCCCCGGCTGCGGAGCAGAGATGATTCCAAATGCGTCTTTTTGTACAAAATGCGGAAGACCTGTGACAGCGGCCCAGCAATCACAGCAGCCCCAACAGTCTGTAGCTTTTCAGGAGCCACAGCAGCCCCAGCAGTCTGTAGTTTTTCAGGAGCCGCAGCAGCCCCAGCAGTCCGTAGTTTTCCAGGAGCCGCAGCAGCCCCAGCAGTCTGTGGTTTTTCAGCAGCCGCAGCAGCCCCAGCCTCCTGTAACTTTCCAGCAACCACAGCAACCTCAGCAGGTTAATCTGGTTCAGCAGCCGGCAAGTTCTTACCAGCATAATCAACAGGCTTCACCTATGCAGCAGCCTGTAAATTATCAGCAGCCGCCTGTTGAGCAGTCAGCACCGGTTCAGCCTGAAATTCCTAAGCCGGAAAAGCCGAATGTTAAGGTATGTCATTACTGCGGCTATGAAATGGACGCAAGCAATTCATTTTGCCTGAGATGCGGAGAGAAATTATAATTTAAAGTTATTTTACGAAGTGAGAGGTAATCCTATGGAAAAAACCTTTGTTACTGCCATTGTTGTGGCTGCCGGAGGCTCTACGAGAATGGGCGGTCATGTCAGCAAACAGCTTATGTGTATTCTCGGAAAATCCGTTATTGAGCATACTCTCGGGGCTTTCGAAAATTCTGACAGCATTGACGAGGTTATCGTTGTGGCAAGAGACTGCGATAAAGAGGAAATTGAAAAGCGTATTGAAAGAAACGGCTTTAAGAAAATTAAAAACATTGTCACAGGCGGTAAAACGAGAAGTGAAAGTGTCAGAAACGGTATAAGCAGGTGCGATAAAAAGACAACTCACGTAGCTATACATGACGGAGCAAGACCCATGGTTACTCCGGAAGATATTGAAAATGTAGTAGGCGTGGGTATATGCACAGGCGGAGCAACCTTGGGAACTAAGGTTATTGACACTATAAAAATAATAGGAAAAGACGGTATTATTATCTCCACTCCGGAAAGAGAGAAGCTTGTGGCTGTGCAGACGCCCCAGGTATTCAGACTTGAAGAGTACATTGCGGCTCTTGACCAATTAAAAGAAAAAGGCAAGGAAGCGGAATTTACCGACGATTGTGCTATTTTTGAAGCAACAGGAAGAAACGTAAAAGTGGTTGAGGGAAGCAGAGAAAATATTAAAATCACCACTATGGAGGATATTACTGCTGCTGAAAATATCCTGCGAAACAGGAGAAAGGCTTGAGTTTATGGATATAAGAGTGGGACACGGTTATGATGTACACCGGCTTGTGGAAAACAGAAAGCTTATTTTAGGCGGAGTGGAAATTTCTTGGGAAAAAGGACTTTTGGGACACAGCGATGCAGATGTTCTGCTTCATGCAATAAGCGATGCAATTTTGGGTGCCGCCGCCTTGGGAGATATAGGCAGGCATTTTCCCGATACCGACGAAAAATACAAAGGGGCTGACAGCCTCCTGCTTCTTAAAGAGGTGTGCCAAAAGGTATTTGAAAAAGGTTTCCGTGTGTCAAATATTGATGCTACCGTAATTGCACAAAAGCCTAAGCTTAAAGAGTATATTCCGAAAATGTGTGAGAATGTAGCAAAGGTTTGCGGCATAGACACAGACAGAGTCAATATAAAGGCAACAACCGAAGAAAAGCTTGGTTTTACAGGCAGGCAAGAGGGAATTTCTGCACACAGCGTTTGTCTTTTGATTAAAGAATAAAAGTGTAAAAGATATTTTTACCTGCGGAGGATTAAATGATATGCACAAGGGAATAAAAAAAAGAAAGACTTTTTTCAAAAAAGCATTTTCTTTGACTATGGGATTATTTTTATCGGTATGCTCGGCGGCAGGACTGACAGGCTGTGCTGCACAAGAGCCGGACAAGTATCCGGATAAGGAAGCATTAAAGATTGCTATTGTTAATTTTTATGATTCAGATAACAGCGTGGAATTTAATCAGGCAGTAGTAAATAAAGTCAACGAGTATTTAGACAACATGAACTGCGAATATAAGGTTGAATTTTCAGGCATAACAATAAAGGACGAGAATTTCAAAGAAAGCGACGCATACCAAAATCTCAAAAATGCAGATATTGTTTATGCTACTCCCTCATATGTTACGAAAGATGATAAGGTGCAGATGATAGATGTGCTTAACGCCCTTGTTGAGGACGGTTATGCACAAAAGCTTGATGAAAGCCTGGGTGAAGGACTTTCTCAGGCGGCTTCTGTAATTGAAAATTACGGTTTTCAGTTAGAAGAAGATGTTTACTCCTTGCCGCTTAATGTGCAGATACCCGTAAGTGCCGGAATTAAAATCGAAAAAGAGCTTTTCGAGAAATCAGGGTTTGAGCCAAGGGCTTTGGAAAGTTTTGAGGACTGTGAGGAGCTGTTCGAAAAGCTTTCAAAGGCAGACGAAGAAAGGGCTTTTTTGTTTGTTGATCAATCGGCAAGTACAGTAGGATATATTGAGATTGGATATAAGACCACAAAGCCTGCAATTATGGACTATATGAAAGACTATATGTTTGTAAGTGCGTCTACGGCAATTGATTTGAAAACTGGTAAGGCAGTAGATGTTTACGACTGTGAGGAGATAAGTAATTATCTTAAAACTATGTATTCATATTCCGAAAAAGGGTATACTACCGGAACTTCCAAGGACTCAAGAGCAATGTTTGATATAGCGGTTTACCCTGAGCCGTATATGGAGAAGAACGGTTCTGATGATGAAGATTCCTACTACTATGTTTTGCCCATAGGAGAAATGATTTCGGGATATACAAGAGAAACACCCGTAACGGGAGTTTGTATTTCTTCAAAAACCTCACATCAGGACTGGGCTGAAGAATTTTTAAATCTTGTATACAGCAACAGGGATTTCAGAAAAACTGTTATGTTCGGCAACACGGATATGAATGTTGAGGAATATCTCGCTTATATAGAGAAAAATCCCAGAAAAGGACTTAATCCCACTTATTCGGTTCCTTTCACCGAAATGGACGAGGATTTGAATAATATATATAACTACACTGACCTTGAGGGAAACACCTTAACCATGGAGGAAATATATAGGGCGGCAACCGAACAGGCTCCCGATTCTATGTTCTGTATAGACGACGTTGATTTTAAATCCCTTGAAGAAATGATACTGACCGTTGATAAAAAAATGGAGGAAATTCTCAGAGATATGCCGTATATATTTGCTGACGGCGGTGTGCTTTCCGAAACCGACCCGTCAACGGAAGAAACTTATATTAACGAGGACACAATCGAAAAAGGTCTTGACAGTATAAGCAAACAAATGGAAGAAAGCGGCGGAACTAAGATAACCGAATCCATTAATAAGCAGTTGGAAAATTAAATGTTTTACTAATACAAATAGGTTGCATAGCAAATGTTGGGGGATTGGGATTCCAAAGGGACTACGTCCCTTTGGCAGGTGGTTTGGAGGACAGCGTCCTCCAAGGTCTTAAAATGCTGTAAAAAACGCAGGAGGGGAGCAAAAAACAGTTCGGTGAACTGTTTTTTGCTGGGGAACCCACGTCAGGGGTTCCCCGATAACCCTTTATTTTTCTTAATTCACTTTTTACCTCAACTATTGACAAATAAACTATAAATAAAAGCTCATGGCAAAAGAAATATGCCATGAGCTTAATTTTTGTACCTGTGCTTTATTACGCTGCTGTTACGGTATTGTATATGTTTACAAATCCGCTGACTGTAACAACAAGGATTAAAACAGGGGTTATATATTTAATTGTAAAAATCCATATTTTTGCAAGCTTGAATTTCTTTGCACCCAATGTCATTTCGTTTGCAAGAATTTTCGGCTCCCATCTCCAGCCCACAAACCAGCACATCAAAAGACCGCTGAGAGGGAGAAGAATATTGTCGGTAAACACACTCATCAAATCAAAGAAGTTGTAACCGGCAATATTAAAGCCTGACAAAGCTCCTGTTGCAAGACAGCTGGGAACTCCTAAAAGAAATACTGCAAGACCTACGCCCAAAACGGCTTTTTTTCTGCCGATTTTCCACTTCTGTGTAACGAAAGAAACGGAAACCTCAAGGAGAGCAATTCCACTTGTTACTGCGGCAAAGAATACAAGAATAAAGAATGCAATTGCGAAAATAAATCCGCCGCCTATTTCGCTGAAGATTTTCGGCAAAATTCCGAAAATAAGTCCGGGGCCTTGCTCAACGTCAAGTCCAAATGAGAACACAGCAGGGAATATTGCTATACCTGCCAAAACCGCAATGGCTGTATCCATAACGGCAACCTGAGCACAGCTTTTTGGAATGTTTTCGTCCTTTTTCAAATAGCTTCCGTAGGTTATGGTGATACCCATACATAAGCTCAGAGAGTAGAAAACCTGTCCCAAAGCTTCGCTTATGGAAGTAAAGGTAAAGGAAGAATTGTCCGATGGAAGAAACATAAATTTAAGTCCCTCAACAGCATTGGGCAGGGTAACAGTTCTTACAATAATTATAATCATAAGAATAAAGAGAGCCGGCATCATAAACTTGCTGGCTTTTTCTATGCCCTTAACGCCCATAAGGCAGATAATAACCGCAGAAGCCATAAACAGGAAATGCCACAGCACAGTTTCGTTGCTTGCGGAGAACGCCGCAAAATCTGCCGGAGCGTTGGCTGTTGTCACATAGCTGAAAAGATATTTTAATATCCAGCCGCCGATAACGCTGTAGTAGCTTAAAATTACAAAAGCGGCAAATACGCCTAAAAATCCGACTATACCGGCTTTTTTGTTGATTTTTTTGTAGCTTTCAACGGGATTTTTTCCGGAATATCTTCCGAGGCTCATTTCCAGCATCATAACCGGAAGTCCTAAGATTACAATGAACAAAAGATAAACGATAAGGAAAGAAAATCCGCCGTTTCGTCCCATTATATATGGGAATTTCCATAGATTTCCAAGACCGATTGCCGCTCCGGCGGTAGCCAAAACAAAGCCCAAACGGCTTGACCATTGATTGTTTTTCATAATATTAACCTTTCTTCAGTATTTGTCTTGTCACAATCAAAGTGAAAGACGATATTTAAAGTAATTATATCAAATTTTCACATTGTACACAAGAGAAGAAACAGAAATTGCCGGAATTTTAAAATAATATGGTATATTTTGACTGTGTTGGTAAAAAAACATATAAAATTATACGGTTATATTTTAACTAATTATTAAAAGTTTATTAATTATTTCTTAAAATTATTGTTGTTTTTGAAATTAAATGTTAAAATTTACTTGAGAAGGATGAAAACGGAGGTGGTTGTTTTGAAAAGGAATATTAAAAAAGTAACATCTATAGTATTGGTAGTTTTTCTTTTAATTTTAAGCGGATGCGGAGGAGATGTTGACTATACTAAGGCTCCAACGGTCGAAGGGGAAACGCAGGAGAGTTTTGAAAACAACGAGGAGTTTTTAAAACACATTGAATTTACAATAAACGATAAAATTACTGTTAATGCAGATATTAATATTGCGGACAACGTAAATTTGTCAGATATTAAAATTTATAACGGTGTAACTCAGTCCTATAATGTAAATGTGAATTATTCAGAACTGTTTGAAATTGATGATAAAAATGTTATTAACAAGTTTGAGGAGGAGTATACCCCGGGAGTTATTTCCCAACGATACGACTATGAGGACGGCAGTATTCTTGTAGCTACTGAGAATGGCATAACTTATAGGTCAGAAAGAGAAAAAAATTACAGTTCAATGCTGGATTATTGTTATTACACTGAGAACATAGCTGATAATTTGGACTGCGGACATGATTTATCGTTTCTTACAAGAGACGAGGCTGAAAGCAAAGCAAGAGAATATATTGAGGCGGCTTTCGGTAAGGATATTGAATATTCGGTGGATAGGGTAATTTCAGTAGATAAAGAAACGCTGAAAAATTATTACAGAGATGGTAAAGACTGTTCAGATGGCTGTTATATAATATTTTATAATCAGATTTTTAATGGAATTTCAATGCCTTTTTTCAAAGTTCCTGCCGGTGAAACAAATAACGGTTTTGACAGCTTGGGAACAAAGACATATATTCCTCGTCCTATAATTATTGATGAAAAGGGACTGGTTTATTTTACAACACTTAGGCAAGACGGAATATTAAAATGTACAGAAGTCACTCAAAAAGGACAGAGTATCATCTCCCCTGAGAAGGCATTGGAAAAAATAAGCAAATCCATAGAAGCCGGAACAGGCGGTTACGGAGAGGTTTTTGATATAAGGCTTTGTTATATTGATTTTCTGAAAGGTACCGATACGGAAAATCCAAAAGAGTACGAAATTCGTCCGGTTTGGATATTTTCACTCAGAACATCGTTACAGAAAATTGAAGAAAGAGACAATTTACAGCTATCGGATATAGTAGACAATTCTGTTATGTCGTGGACAGTAGACGCAATTACGGGAGATTTTGTGATGAGCGGTGTTTGGCCGTTGGCACATAATTATATACAAGAGGATATTCAGCAATCCTGAAAGGACGTGTAAAAATGAACGTTTTTTTCGGTGCATTTAGAATGGATTTAAAAAGAGTATTTATAAATTCGCTCTTTTATTCAACTATAATTGTTTTGATTGTATTTTTTACATTTAACGGAGCTGTAAAAGGTGCTTTTGATGATTTATCAAATCCCAGCGGTGTTTTTTCCGTTTGGAGAACCTGTGTACATAACGGCTATGCAGTGTTTGCCTTTGCAATAGCTTCATTCCCTTATACACACTCTTTCTGCACGGATTTTGAAAACAGAAATTTTAGGTGTGAAATAATCAGAACAGGTGTAAGAAATTATATAGCAGCAAGAATAGTGTCTGTATTTTTTTCAGCTTTTATTGTTTTTGTATTGTCCGCTTTATTGTATTTTGCTGCATTGTACTTTGTCCTATCTTTTCTTAATGGCTGCTGGGTAAATGTTTTTTACAGAGACAGGGACATGATGGCAAATCAGTTGTTAGTGTACTCTGATATGGCTGAAAGAGGATTTTGGTGGCTGCCTATTGTTTCGGAAACATTGCTCCAGGGATTGGAAACAGGCATTTGGGCATTGGGAGGACTTTGTGTTTCTGCCTTTACTGTAAATAAATTTATTGTTATTATTACACCTTATTTAGTTTCATACTATTTAAGATATTTTATGCTGTTTGTTCCTCTATGGGATTTTGATTTAAATTCAACCTACAGTCTGCTTATTAATTACAGCTATACTACTTTACCAAGATGGATAATAATTTTATTGTATACTGTATTTTTTGTCGGATTGTTTTCTGTGGTCTTTTCGCAAAAGGCGAAAAGGAGGATTTACTATGGCTGATAAAATTAGGATAGCTTGGTTTATTTCTCAGCTTAGTCTGAAAAAGCTTATGAGAAATCCCAAAATCTGGGTTATGATTTTTCTGATGGGCTTTCATATGTGGGATGCTTTTTTAACCGTTCGCTATAAATCAGCGGAGCTTGGTCTGAGCGTATCGCCTTGGTCTGTTCCTTTTATTTTTAATACTGATTTGACATTGGCGATGCTTCTCATGATGGTGGTTGTTTGGTTCTGCGATGCACCTTTTATGGACGAACACCAGCCCTACACTATAGCCAGAAGCGGCAGAACGGTTTGGTTTTATGGACAGGTTGTTTACATAATAAAAGGTACTTTTATCTGCCTGCTTTTAATAGTGTTTTTTTCAATTCTTCCTATAATCGACAGATTTGCCCTTTCCGACCAGTGGGGAAGAGTTTACACAGAGCTTGCAAGTCAAGATTTTATAATGGAAAGCGGAAGTGTTCTGAATTTTAACGTATCACCGGAAATAATAGGAAGATACAAGCCTGTTACCGCAACGCTGTTGTCAGCAAGCTTATTTTGGCTTAATTCAATTTTTCTTTGTCTGGTGATGTTTGCCTTAAATTTGAAACTGCCCAAATATCTCGGAACGGGACTTGCACTCTTCATTGCGTTTTTGGGCGGTGGTTCAAGCATTTACAACAGCCTGGGAAGCTTTACTGATGTACTTAAAAAGATAATACCCACCTGTTGGTGTAAAATAGACAATATTTCCAACAACCCAATAACAGGCAGGGTGAGCTTTATGTATGCGTATACATTCCTCTTTATTGCAATAATTGTGCTGATTATTATTGCAAGGTTCTTTATGAAGAGATACATAGTTGAAATATTGCCCCATGATTAAGGAGGGAGAGCAATGTCAGAGGTTATTATTAAAGTTGAAAATGCTGTCAGAAAATTCAAGGAAAACAACGCCTTAAACGGCGTCAGTATAGATTTTGAAAAGGGTAAAATCCACGGCATTGTAGGAAGAAACGGAAGCGGAAAAACCGTGCTTTTCAAATGTATCTGCGGTTTTATGCCCATGACCTCAGGAAAAATTACTGTTTCCGGAAAGGTTATCGGAAAAGATGCGGACATACCGGACAATGTGGGGCTTATCATAGAAACCCCGGGATTTCTCCCAAATTACAGCGGCTTTAAAAATCTGAAGCTTTTGGCGTGTATAAAAAGAAAAATCGATGACAAAAAAATTATGGAAACAATGAAGAGAGTCGGACTTGACCCAAAAAGCAAAAAGCATGTTAATAAATATTCTTTGGGTATGCGTCAGCGTTTGGGAATTGCTCAGGCGATTATGGAAGACCCTGACATTCTTATACTTGACGAACCGATGAACGGTCTTGACAATGAGGGTGTGGAGGAAATGAGGGAGCTGTTTTTAAACCTGAGAAACGAGGGAAAAACAATCCTACTTGCCAGCCACAATAAGGGAGACATAGAATACCTCTGCGATACCGTAAGAGAAATGGACCACGGAAATGTGATAAGTTATTATGAACAGTAATGGTTATCGGTATTATGATTAAGAATAAGAATAAGGAATAAAAGTTGTTAAGGGGTAGTTTTTATGTTCTGATTATTAGCTTAACAATATTCTCTATAAATATTATTAAGTTTAATTTAAATAGAAAGGCAGGGTTGAATTATGAAGAAGAAAAATGTTGTTTTAAGTGTTGTTATAATCCTGTTTTTGATTACGGCGATATTCAGCGGCTGCGGCACCGAGGAAACAAAAATTATTTATGACGGTAATTTGAACAAAGTGAATTTCAATTATACATCAGACGGCGTAACTTTCATGCTGACCTTTGCCTCTACCGATGAAAATATAGAAATAGGCGAAACAAGCTTTGATGGTGTTAACACATTCCTCCTTAAGACTGAAAAGCCTAATGATGAATCTATTGCAAAAGAGGATCAAAAGAACGTGACAAGCCAGGCAAAAAAGGACGGCTATTATCTGCATATGATATCTGTAGGTGTTACTGTGCAACCGGGATTTGATGATCCGATTACTGTTGCCAAAGTTACACAGAATATCAACGGCATTGATTATGAATTTGAGTTTGATACTCCGGCAGTCTTTGTTCATATTTCAAAAAATTCAGTGAAAGGATATAGTGTTTGGTGTCCTCTGGTTATTTCCGACGATTCCGTAACAGAAAAAAGTTCTTTTGCCCATAACTTTTACCTTGACGATAAAGAAGTGGATTCGGTTACAATACAAAATGTCTATTTTACAGATTTTTTAGAATTAGATAAACCTGTTCTTGTTGTAAACGGCGAAACAATCGGCACACTTGAAGAATGTTTACCTTATGAAGCAAAAACAGAAGATGAAAAAATAACAATACAATCCTCTTATAAATATAAGGAAGAAAGCAACTGTACCGAATTCGATTACATATGGACAACCTTCGTTGTAGAGTTTACAAAGCCCGGTGATGACACGGTCTATAAAACAACCTGTCCTATAAATATACAGGGTATTGCTTCGGTGGAAGAAGCACAAGGTGCATTGGATTATATTTTATCAAATCAAAAGGAAAATACTTTGGGTTAAACAGTAACAAATCCCGGCTGACGTGTTAAAAAAATCATGTCAGCCGGGATTTATAATAGGAGATAATAGAAAAAAGGCGAGAGTGAATTTTTATATTACTTTATTACTGCAAAGGTTTCAAAGGGGCGGAGTGTTACCTCTTTTTCTGACTTTACATTCTTATAGTTTGATATTAAAATCTCTTTTCCCACAAATTCTTCGGGGAGGGAGATTTTTGTTTCTGTTCCGTAAAAGTTGCAGACTACAAAAAGTTTTTTGCCCTCATATTCTCTTGAATAGGCGAACACATTCGTGTCGTCTTCCATTTCGGGTTTATATGAGCCATAGGCAATTACGTCATTTTCTTTTCTAAGAGCTATAAGCTTTTTGTAATAATGGAACACGGAATTTTCATCTTTTACAGCCTTATCTGTGTTGATTGTTTTATAATTTTTATTTACCTCAATCCAAGGTGTGCCTGTGGTGAAGCCTGCGTTTTCGCTGTTGTCCCACTGCATGGGAGTTCTTGAGTTGTCCCTTGAGCGGCAGCGGAGAATTTCGTAAACTTCTTTCTCAGGTATGCCCTCAGCTTTAAGTATTTTAAAATAGTTGAGGCTTTCAACGTCCTTATATTGGGAAATGTCCTCAAAGCAGGCGTTTGTCATGCCGATTTCTTCACCCTGATAAACATAAGGTGTTCCACGCATAAGGTGTATCATTGTGGCAAGCATTTCGGCGGATTCCTTTGGGTAGTTTTTATCGTCTCCGAATCTTGAAAGCACACGGGGCTGGTCGTGGTTGCACCAGAAAAGTGCATTCCAGCCATTGCCTTTCTCCATGCCTGTCTGCCATTTATTCAAAAGATTTTTCAAAGCCATAAAGTCGCAGGGCTGAAGCTCCCATTTGTTTCCGTTTTTATAGTCAACCTTTAAATGGTGGAAGCTAAAGCACATGGAAAGCTCTTTTTCATCGGGATTTGAATATCTTATGCAGTTGTCAATGGTGGTGGAGGACATTTCTCCCACAGTCACCATTCCGTTTTCATTAAGTCCGCTGTCAAGGCAAAGCTCTTTTAAATACTGATGAACTCTTATTCCGTCGGTGTAAAATCTTCTGCCGTCGCCATCAAAGTCGTCCTCAAAGTAGTCGGGCTTTGAAATAAGGTTTACCACGTCGAAGCGGAATCCTTTAACGCCTTTGTTCTGCCAGAATTTCAGTATGTCTTTTAATTCTGCCCTTACCTTCGGGTTTTCCCAGTTAAGGTCAGCCTGTGTTTTGTCGAAAAGATGGAGGTAGTATTTATTGAACTTTGGAACATACTCCCATGCGTTTCCTCCGAACTTTGAAACCCAGTTTGTAGGTGCTGAGCCGTCTTTCTTTGGGTCACGGAAAATATAGTAGTCCATGTACTTTGGGTCGCCCTCCATGGCTTTTTTGAACCACTCATGCTCAGTTGAGGTATGGTTGAAAACCATATCAAGCATTATTCCGATACCCAGCTTTCCTGCCTCTGAAATAAGGTTTTCTGCGTCCTCCATTGTGCCGTAGCGTGGGTCGATATTTCTGTAGTCCGCTACATCGTAACCGTTGTCCTTTTGAGGCGATACAAAAAACGGTGTGAGCCATATATAATCTATGCCTAATTCCTTTAAGTAAAGCAACTTATCGGTGACCCCTTTAAGGTCACCGAGTCCGTCGCCGTTTGAATCGTTAAAGGATTTCGGATAAATCTGATAAACAGTCTGTTTTTTAAATTCCATAGAAATTCTCCTTTAATGTCAAAACGATTTTTATTTATTTGTGAGAAAGGAATAACGTTATATGCTTTTATGAAGTCTTTCCGAACTTGTTAAGCTTTGTCTTTGAAAGTATCATTGTAAACAATACGGGAAGCACAAGGGCGATTACCATTGCTATGGCAAACATCGGGATACTCTCTATCTTCATGGAAAGAATTCCCGGAATACCGCCCACGCCTACGCTGGAAGCCTTGCAGACAAAGAGCATTGAGAACAGACCTCCAATACCTGAACCCAGCATACCGCCGATAAATGGATAAAGATATTTAAGATTGATACCGAAAATTGCAGGCTCTGTAACGCCTAAGTATGCGGAGATAACCGCAGGTACTGCAACCTGTTTGTCCTTTTGATTTTTTCTGTTCATGAGAATGTAACCAAGACAGGCTGAACCCTGTGCAATGTTGCAGAGAACAAGTATAGGCCACATATATGTTCCGTTGATTATCGGGTCGGCACAAAGCTGGAGATCAATAGCCAGCATGGTGTGGTGCAAACCTGTGATAACAAGCACCGGATAGAAAAGACCGTAAAGTCCGCCGAAGAGCCAGCCTACTGAGGACTGGAAGCCCCATGCAACGCCCTGTGAAATCCATTCGCCTAACTGCCAGCCGATAGGACCTAAAACGGCGTGGGCAAGGAAAACTGTGGGAACCAATGCACCGAAGGGAACTACTATCATCTGAATTGCCTGAGGAGTAATTTTTCTGAAAAATCTTTCAAGATATACAAGTGTAAAGCCTACAAGGATTGCAGGGATAATCTGTGACTGATAACCGATTCTTTCAATCTGGAAAATTCCCAAATCATAAATCGGAATATTTTCAGCAGTGGCTACAGAATATGCATTGATAAGCTGTGGGGAAACAAGGGTTATACCTGTTACTATACCGAGGATTTCCGTTCCCTTCATTTTCTTTGTGATACTCCAAACTACGCCGATTGGCAGGAAGTGAAGTGCCGCTTCGCAGATAAGCCAGAGAAAATCGTAAAGGCCCTGGCACCAAGGATAAACGTCCTTGAGAGTTGCTGTTCCGTCGTTAAGCATATAAATGTCGCCTATTACGCTTCTAAAGCCCAAAAGCAAACCGCCTACAATGATTGCGGGAATAAGGGGAGCAAAAATTTCCGCAAGGTTTGAAACAGCTCTTTGAGCTAAATTCTGATTTTGTTTTGCCGCCTGTTTAACTTCTTCCTTTGAAACCGCCTGGATTCCTGCGTATTCTGCAAATTCCTTGTAATATTCGGAAACCTGATTGCCGATTATTACCTGGAACTGGCCTGCCTGTGTGAATGTTCCTTTTACTGTGGGCAGAGCTTCGATTTTTTTAATGTCAACCTTTGATTCGTCTTTTAAAACGAACCTGAGTCGCGTTACGCAGTGCATAAGAGACGCGATATTTTCTTTGCCGCCTACGTATTCCAGCAATTCTTTTACTTCATTTCCGTACTTTGCCATTAAGAATAACCTCCTGTCTTTTTAACTTGTTCATATAAGCTGTACGTTGTTTAAACAAGTTTTATCTTGTCTATATTATACAGTTGTTCAAACAGGTTGTCAACCGAAAAAAGACAAATTATATTAAAATAAACAACCTATAACTTTATTTATTATTACCATTGACTTCTGCATATTCACCAATTATTCACATTTTATTTGTTATTATTAAATTAACCTATTTGAAAAAACGGTACAGGTTTTTTACAAAAAATTCCACAGCCCTAAAGCTGCGGAATAAATAATCATATTAATAATCTGCAAGTTCCTTTACTCTGTGTGCTCTGTCATAGAAAATAAAGTCGTCGGGTGTATGTCTTGACTCCGTATATTCAAACATAATGCCGTCTGAATTATATGTATAGTTTTCTACCGCTGCTACGCAGTTTGCTCCGTTTAATTCCAAATTTTCTTCATCAAGCTTGTTTATTCTCTTGACCTTTACAATTCTTCTTGTACTTACAATTTCAACATGGAGAACATTTTCCAAATATTCATATATGGAATGTTCAGCGATGGTTTCATTAAAGCCCGGCATTACCGATTTCAGAAAATAGTTGTGGTCAATTGTTGAAGCTTTTCCGTCAATATATCTCAGCCTTTGCAGATAATAAAGCTCTGCTCCGACCTCAAAGGGGATTTTTTTGTGAAGCTGTTCGTCAACGGTGATTTCCTTAAAAATCAGAATTTTTGTAACAACGGTTTTTCTGTTTCGGATTGCGGCTTCTTTAAAGGATTCTATTTTTCCCAGTGAATAAAAGGAAGGCTCGTCCGGCTGGTAAATAACACGAACGCCCTTGCCTTTTATGCTTTGAAGATATCCTAAAGACACCAGCTCGCCTATAGCACGTCTTACGGTATTTCGGGAACAGTCATATTCCGATACCAATACAGATTCGGAGGGGATAAGGTCGCCGTGGCGGTATTCCTCGTCCTCTATTTTCATTTTCAATTCGTGGTAAATCTTGTTGTATTTGGTTTTTGCCATATATATCAGAACTCCGTTATTTTTGTTTGTCCAAGAATTTTAAAAAGCCTTTCAGTCCTCGTGATATATCCTCATATGTAACGTCAAAATTCCCGGTATACCAAGGGTCTGCAACATCTCCGCCGCCTGCAAAATCAAGAAGCTTAAAAACTTTTTTGTCATGGTCGGTTTTAAAAATTCTCATGGTGTTTCGCAGATTATTGCTGTCCATAACAATAAAATAATCGTATTTGTCGTAGTCTGATTGTTTAAGCTGAACAGCATATTTACCCTTGCAGGAAATTCCTAAATTAGAGAGTACTTCCCGTGTGCCGTGATGAACAGGACTTCCTATTTCTTCGGTGCTTGTGGCAGAGGAGACGATTATAAACTCGTCCTTTCGGTTTAATTTCTCCACCATATCCTTAAATAAAAATTCCGCCATAGGAGAACGGCAAATATTGCCGTGGCAGATGAACATTACTTTTGTCATATTTGTATACCTCTTAAATTTTGGATTTATTTTTGAAATTTCCGATAGAATTTATCTTCACTTCTGTCTATAACTTCGACAAAAGAACTTTATTATTAAATAGAAAATATTTTACTCTGCTTGTTAAATTTAATTATCGCAAAGTTTGCGGCAATTGAATTTTAAATTTTTTATGGAAATTCTTCATGGTGATAAGTCATTATATCACAAAAAAGTTATTATTTTCAAGACAGGTGCATATATCTTTTTGCGTTCAGTGGCATAAAAAGCCTGTCTTCATATTATATAACTGAACAATATTTTTTAACGGAGTGTTATTATGAAATATAATGTACTTGTACTTTCTACCATAACATATGCTATGAAAGGAAGAGAAATATTAAGAAAACACGGAATAACTGCTTATGTAGAGAGCGTAAGCATAGAAAAACAAGGTCAGTCATGCGGCTACGGCTTATATATTCCTGAGAAAATCGAAGACGCCGAGGAAATTTTGGCAAAATATAATATCAGAGTAGTTGAAAGAACGGTGAGGAAATGATATATCTTGACAATTGTGCCACTACTTTTCCAAAGCCGGAAAATGTAATACGAAGCGTCTGCAATTCTTTTAGAAAATTTGGTGCAAATCCGGGAAGAGGCGGCCACAATGCCGCAATGGAAGCTTCTCAGCAGGTCTTCAATGTAAGAGAAAAGATAAAAGATTTTTTTAATGCAGGAGAACCTGAAAACGTAATTTTTACATCGGGCTGCACAGAATCCCTTAATACAGTTATTAAAGGTATTCTCAGGCAGGGTGACCACGTGGTGATTTCATCTCTTGAACACAATTCGGTTGTTCGTCCTCTTGAAAGGCTGAAAAAAGAGGGCCTTATAACTTATGATGTGGCACAGGTGTGCGAATGTGATCATGATAAAACAGTTGATAACTTTAGAAATAAATTTAATGACCATACAAGACTTGTGGTTTGTACTCACGCCTCAAATGTTTTCGGTTTGAGACTTCCTATTGAGAGAATTGCGGCTCTTTGTCACCAATACGGAATTAAAATATGCGTTGACGCCGCACAAACCGCAGGAGTTTTGCCCATTGATGTAAAAGGAGATTGTATAGACTATTTATGTTTGTCCGGACATAAAGGGCTTTACGGACCTATGGGAATCGGTGTTTTGATAATAAACTGTGAAGAAATTCCGAAGCCGTTAAAAGAAGGCGGTACGGGAAGCAGTTCTGTAAGCTTTGAACAGCCTGTATTTCTTCCGGACAGATTTGAAAGCGGAACGCCAAATTTGCCGGGTATATGCGGCTTGGGTGCAGGAATAGATTTTGTAAAAAGCAGGGGTATGGAAAGGATATTTAAACACGAAATGCATTTTCTTTCCCGTGTGTATAACGGACTTGAAAAAAATAAAAATATAATTCTGTATACACAAAAGCCCGATTTAAACTTTCACGTCCCTGTTTTGTCTTTAAATGTCAGGGGTAAATCATCTGAAGAAACAGCCGCAGTTTTAAACAGAAGGTATAACATTGCAGCACGTGCAGGACTTCATTGCTCGCCCCTTGCACACATAAGCTACGGAACGGAAAATATAGGAACGGTAAGAATTTGTCCGTCGGTTTTTTCTGATTATTCTCATGGAGATATGTTGGTAAACGCCTTGAAAAAAATCTAAAAAATTAAAGATTATTCTTGCAATCCTTTCATATTGTGATACAATGATAGTAACGGTAAAAGAAATTAATAACGCAGGTTTTCAAGCCTGCTACATATATATTGTGAGTTTTATGTTTGTTTGAATGTATCCTATTGCTTTTGCCGTTATTACTAAAGTCTTTGGGGGATTATTATGGAGTTTTTACAGGAATGGTTTTCTAATCTCTTCTCCATTTCACGGACTTTTGAATTTAAAGATTTTCTTGATATTGCCGTTATTGCGTTTATCATATACAGTATGTTTAAGCTTGTAAGAGAAACAAGAGCGGAACAGCTTTTAAAGGGAATTATTGTTCTTTTGGTGGTGTATTTCTTTTCCGCTGTATTCAGCTTGAATATGCTAAATATGCTTTTAAAGATGTTTTTCGAGTTTTCCGTAATTCTGATTGCGATTATATTTCAGCCGGAAATCAGAAAGGCTCTTGAACAAATCGGACGAAGCAAAATTTCCCGAAAATCCTTGAAATTCATTCAGCCCGCCAGAAGCGATGAATGGAAAGAAAGAGTTAAAAAGGCGATTGTTGATGTGGCTGATACTTCTGCTATATTCAGCCGTACAAAAACCGGAGCTTTGATTGTTTTTGAGCGTGAAACCATGCTTTCTGATATTGCGGCTACCGGCACGATACTTGACGCCTCTACTTCCGTGGCTTTGCTTGGTAATATCTTTTTTAACAAAGCTCCTCTGCACGACGGTGCCTGTATTATCAGAGACGGAATGATACATTCTGCCGGCTGTATACTTCCTCTTACAAAAAATAAGGACGTTGACGTAAATCTCGGAACAAGGCACAGGGCGTCTCTCGGTATGAGCGAGGAGTCGGACGCTGTTGTTCTTGTGGTGTCTGAGGAAACCGGAACAATTTCTCTTGCTATAAACGGAGTGCTCAGAAGAGATTACGGAAGAGACGAGCTGATAAAAGAGCTTGAATCCTTATTGATTAAAGAAGATGAGGATAAAACTGACTTTTTGTCGCTGTTTACAAAGAGGAAGGGGAATGATAAATGAGAAAATTCTTAAAAAGCGATAAGTTTCTTATTTTAATTTCCGTTGTATTGTCAGTTTTGCTCTGGTTTGGAATGAACTTTGGCAGCGGAAGCGAATTTACTAAGACTGTTTACGACATACCTGTCACCATTGAGCTTCCTCAGGAGGCTTCTGACAACGGATATGAGATATTCGGGACGGAACAGCTTACTGCTTCTGTTTCCGTTACGGGAAACAGAATGATTGTGGGTTCTCTGTCAAAAGCCGATATTCAGATTGTTGCCCAGCAGACAAGCAGTATAACTACCGCCGGAACCTATACTCTGCCCCTTGCCGCAAAAAAAGTTGGTGTTAAATCGGATTATGAGTTTTCTTCCGCAGTATCACCGTCAACTATTGTGGTTAATGTGGACAGATATCAGGAAAAAACTCTTGATATTAAACCGGAGCTTGTTTATAAAGTGGACAGCGGTTACTATTCCAGAACTGTTTTGGATGAAAGCTCCGTGGTGGTTTCCGGTCCGGAAAGCGTTGTTTCTAAGGTGGCAAAGGCAGCGGTTACCGATAAAATCAGCGGAACAATTACCGAAACAAGAGATATAACAAGCAGTGTTTTGCTTTTTGACGAAAACGGTGATGTTATAAACAGCAAGGATTTGTCAATGAGTGTAACTACTACCAATGTTACTATCATAGTTGAGCCGGAAAAAGAACTTCCTATTGTAGTTCCCTTGGAAGGAGTGCCCGAGGGAATGGATTTAAGCAAATACATTACCGTAGAACCGTCAACCATAAGGGTTGCAGGTGAAGCTTCGATAATGGATACACTTGATTCCATACCTGTGGAGCCTATCAATATTTCTGAATACGATAACAGCGTGCATACAATTGAAATGCAGGTTGCGGTTCCGTCTTCCTGCAGAAATATCAGCAATATAAACACCGTTACCGTAACAATAGATTTCAGCGAGTTTTCTAAGCGGACATATACCGTGACGAATTTTGAAAAGAAAAATATTCCCGACGGTTATTCTGCGGAGGTTGCACTGAAACAGCTGGAAATAGAACTTATAGGAACGGAAGAAAATCTCAATGCTATAAGTGAAGAGGACTTGGTGGCTGTTATTGACTGGTCAGAAACAACGGAAGGAATTGTTGCGGGAACAACAGAAATGCCCGTTAAAATTGAGATTGCAGATGGAGAGGCAAAGGCTTGGGTGTACGGTAAATACAAAGCCAACGTTACAGTAGTTCGTGCCAATTCTGCTTAGCGATTGCAAATGATTATATGTTTGTCGATTGCCGCATATTGCAATTGACAAATCTATAGTTTTATGATTATAGTGAAATTCAGAAGAATTTTAGATTAAAAAAAATACGGCGGACAGCCTTTAAGGAGATTCGACAGTTTTCGGATCTCCTTTTTTGTATAATTCTTTTGTAAAACAGTATACACATAATGTATATACAGATTTAATTTGACCGGTATATACAGGTATGGTATAATATATACGAAGAGGTATTCTCTTTTTGTGTGGCAAAATAATATGAAAGGATTGATAATGTATGACATTTCAGGAAGTTTTTACGGAAATTAAGTCAATGTTTATGAAGGCTGATGTAAGCGAAATTAAAGAGCATCTTGCTTTTCAGTTTAACATGACAGGAGAGGGAGAAGGAATTTTTTACGCCGAAATTAAGGACGGAAAAGTAAATGTAGAGCCTTACTCATACAATGACAGAGATGTGCAGTTTACCTGCTCTGCCGATACTCTCTTAAAAATTGCCAAGGGTAAAATGAACCCCATTACGGCTTTTACTTTCGGAAAGCTTAAAATAGACGGTGCTTTGGAAAAAGCTTTGGTTCTTCAAAAGTTGATATGATAATTCACATAGGTTTAATTTCATCTTCAAAAAATCAACATAATCTGTTTGTATAATTACAATTGTAACAGGGAAACATAGAACCAACAAAACATACTTTTACTCCTTTCAACACGGTGTTGCTTGGCAATGCCGTGTTGTTTTTTGTGCTTCTTGGAGATTAAAAATCTATTTACAAAGATTTAAATATATGGTATTATAAATTTGAAAATTTTACTTGTAAAAAGGAGTAATTCGCAATGATTAGCAATGAGAGAGTTATAGAAATACTCAAAGAAGCAGGTGTTTTACTTGAGGGTCACTTCAGACTTACTTCAGGCAGACACAGCAATAAATATCTTCAGTGTGCAAAAATTTTCAGAAACACTAAGTACAGCGAGGAACTTTGCGGTGCTTTAGCTGAGCAGTTTGCAGATGATGGCGTAGAGGTTGTTATCGGACCTGCAATGGGTGCTGTTCAGATGGCTTACGAGGTTAGCCGTCATTTAAAGTGCGAGAACTTTTTTGCTGAGAGAGAGGCAGACGGCAAAATGGCTCTCAGAAGAGGTTTTGAAGTAAAGCCGGGTATGAAAGTTCTCTTGGTAGAGGACGTTGTTACAACAGGCGGTTCTGTTAAGGAAGTTTTAGAACTTGTAAAGGCTGCCGGTGCAGATGTTGTAGGTATAGGTTCTATCGTTGACAGAACAGGCGGAAAGATTGATTTCGGCGTACCTTTCAAGGCTGTTATCAGCGTAGAGGTTGAGTCTTGGGAGCCTGATGAGTGTCCTTTGTGCAAAGAAGGCAAAATTGAGCTTGTAAAGCCGGGCAGCAGAAAAGTATAATCATTATTTATTAATTTTAAATTAACTGGGAGCGGGATAACGGTGTTATTCCGCTTCGGTTATATCAGGTCACTTTTTATAAAGAGGTGTGGTTATGGCATACAAACACGATCACGGCGGTCATCGGGAACGAATGAGAGAAAAATACATAAAGTACGGCCTTGATATTTTCGAGCCTCATGAGGTATTGGAAATAATGCTGTTTTATGCCGTTCCGAGAGTTGATACCAATCCATTGGCACATCGGCTTATTAATACCTTTGGTTCTTTATCTGCTGTTTTGGACGCAGATGTAAATCAGCTTATGGAAGCCGGTTTAAGTAAAAATGCAGCGGTTTTCCTTAATATGCTTCCTGAACTGTCAAGAATTTATCTTGAAGATAAGAGGGCAAAAAGGCAGATTATTACAAGATATATGCTTGGAGAGTTTTTCAAAAGTAAATTCATCGGCAGAACCGAGGAATATATTATCGCTTTGTACTTAGATGCAAAAGGAAAAGAACTGAGCTGTTCCGTTGTTTCAAGCGGAAGCTTCAGTGCTGCCAGCGTGCCTTTCGACAAGATAATAAATATGGCGTTGGTATGTAAAGCTAAGTCTGTTGCCATTGCCCACAACCATCCCAGCGGCAGTGTTTTGCCCTCGGAAAAGGATATTGATGTTACCTTTTTGCTTATGGAAAAATTAAAGGCAATGGATATTAAGCTTTTGGACCATATCATTATTGCCGGCGAAGAATATCTTTCTGTGGGCGACTGCATGGCAAGAATGGGTGACTTCTCCTTTGCCGATTAATTTTATATCCGACTTTTTTATTTCCGCCTTGCAGAAGTTTGCCTTAAAAATAAACTTCATTTCAAGGCGGGCGATTTTTTTATATCCGACCTGCAAAGGTTCCACTATTGATAAAGTTCTGCTCAGGTCGGGTTAGACGTTTTGTTTAAGCTTTGGAATAGTCCGCTTTCGATGGGGTTTATTTTTGAATGACAAGTTTTTTAATAAATTTATTTACACTAAGTTGATTATAAAACAATACCCACGGTTTTTATGATTGAACCATGGGTATTGTTTTATAGTTATATAAATTACTTCCTTTGATAGGATAAACCAATCTCAGGTCAGCAAAAAAAGTTAAACCATAATGTCATTTTGTAGCTTGCATAAATTATACCTATGATAGGATAAGCCATTCTAAGTCAGGAAAGTGAAGTCAAATCCGCCGCATCGAGGAGGTAATCCTCCAGATGAACTTTTCCAAGGCGGATATAAAAAAGCTTGACAAGTGTTATATACTGTTATATACTGTTTATAGAACAGGAGGGGAATATACATTGAAGATAATTATAAATAATTCATCTGTACAGCCTATATATGAGCAGATTGTAAATCAGATTAAGGCAATGATAACAGATGGAACGCTGAAGATTGACACTATGCTGCCTTCTGTTCGTTCTTTGGCAAAGGAATTGAAGATAAGTGCACTGACGGTTAAAAAGGCTTACGATACTTTGGAGCAAAACGGTTTTGTTGTAACCGTTCACGGAAAGGGAAGCTTTGTAGCCGGTGCAAATCAACAGCTCCTGTTGGAAGAACAGAAAAAAGAGGTGGAAGCTCTGATGGAAACGGCCGTCCGAAAGGGCAGAAGCTGCTCTATGAGTGACCAGGAACTGAAAGATTTGTTCCTGCTTGTATTGGAGGAGTAACTATGCTTAAAATGACAAGCGTAAAAAAGAATTACAAGGACTTTACTTTGGACTGCACAATGGAAATTAAGTCCGGATATATAACGGGACTTGTGGGAAGAAACGGAGCGGGAAAAACCACAGCCTTTAAAAGCGTTTTGGGACTTATTTCTGTTGATGGGGGAGAAATTGAGATTTTCGGAAAGAAACTTTCCGATTTTAAGTCAAGGGATAAGGAAAAAATAGGCGTTTTGCTTTCGGACAGCGGTTTTTCTGGGGAATTAAAGGTAAAGGATATAATACCTGTTTTGTCTGCTGTTTATTCGCAGTTTGATAAGGAAGATTTTTTAAAAAAATGCAAACAGATGAAACTGCCTCTCAATAAGAAAATAAAAGAGTTTTCCACAGGTATGAAAGCAAGACTTAAATTGATTATCGCAATAACCCACAATGCGGATTTGCTTATTTTAGACGAGCCAACCGCAGGTATGGACGTTATGGCAAGGGAAAGTATAATTGATATGCTCAGGGAATATATGGAGCATGGGCAGAGAGCTATACTTATAAGCTCCCATATTTCCGGAGATTTGGAGGGTTTATGCGACGATATATACATGATTGATAACGGAAAAATTATTCTTCATCAGGATACCGACGTTATCCTCAGCAGTTACGGAATATTAAAGCTCAGGGACGAAGAATACAGAAATCTTGATAAAACTCATATTTTAAAGATTAAAAAAGAAAATTTCGGCGTCAGCTGTCTTACCGACGAAAAGCAGTTTTATTCGGATAATTACCCGGGAATAGTTGTGGAGCGTGGCGGAATTGACAGCGTTATTACAATGATGATAGGCGGTGAAAATCCATGAAAGGACTGCTTATAAAGGATTTAAAGCTCATACTGAGCAATAAAGCTATGTTTTTAATTATACTGGTGATTATGGGAATGATTGCCGTTACCGGTGTGTCTATAACTGCTTTTGTTACCTCATATATATCGCTTCTTTTTACAACAATGGTTGTTACAACAATCAGCTATGACGATTACGACAGATGTATATCGTTTTTGATGACTCTTCCGGTGAGCCGTAAGGACTATGTAAGGGGAAAATATGTATTTGCTGTTATTGCCGAGCTTTGCGGAATTCTATTGTCAGTTGTTCTGAATATAGCAATAAATATGATTAAAAAAGGTCAAATGGATTATAATGAGCTGTTATTTTCGTGTGCTGTGATTTTTTTCATGATGCTTGTTTTTATATCCGTTTTACTACCCATTCAGCTTAAATTCGGAGGAGAACACGGAAGAGTGATTCTCTTTGCGGTGGTTATTTTGAGCGTTGCAGGTGCTTTCGGAGTTAGTCAGCTTTTAAAAGCTTTGAATTTGGATTTAAACTGGCTTCTTGAAACTGTGATTCTTGGAAATGCAGTGATGTCAGCAGTTATAAGCTTTTTTATAACCGGACTTCTTTTATGTCTTTCTTACGCAATAAGCAATCGTATAATGAAAAAACGTGAGCTTTGATTTCGGAGATACGTTATGGATAATATACTTTGCTGGATAGCAGGCGGTGTAATTGTTTTGGCTATAATAAGATACCTGCTTTATAAAAAAAGATAAAAAATAAACTGCCGGAAAATTTTTTACACTTTCCGGCAGTTTTAGCTTTTCTAAAAACTATGAATAAACGGTTCCAAGTCAGAAAACAAACTTAACCCTGACATATGGTGTTTTTTAGATTGAACTACAATCACACCTTTAGTAGAGTAAACCACTCTCAGTCAGGAAAACAAAGTTAAACCCGCCGCATATAGGAGGTAATCCTCCAGATGAACCTATCCAAGGCGGAAATAAAAAACAAGGCGGATATAAAAAAATTATTTGTCAGCTTTCCAGAGACCGTGGAGATTGCAGTATGCGAAAGCAGAGATAACTTCGTCTGTGTCACAGAGAACAAATTCTGCCTTTGGCTCTGCACCCGGTTTAAGCTCTTTACGCTGGTTGCCCTCTTTTGTTTCGATGGAAATCCACTCGATGAAATGTTCTTCGATCATTGGATGCGGAACTTTGCCGACTGTTACTGTTACTTTCTTACCGTCAACAGCGATAACAGGAACGTGCTTTTCTGTTGCAGCGTCTGTAGAACCCGGAATAATTTCCTTCATTTTCTCTCCGCAGCATACAACGGGAACGCCATTATCCTTTACAAATGCCACAATGTTTCCGCAGTGTTCACACTTAAAAAATCTTTGTTTCATAATAACCGTCTCCTTTTATTTTAAATTAATTATAAATTTGTTTTGATTGTTCTTTAAGCCTATTATAGTTTATTTATGTGAAGATTACAATAACTTTATGTGTATTTATTATTAAATTATGTGTATATTTTATTTTGAGGCTATACTGCTGTTTGTTCATGTGTTATAATAAAATAAACATAAAAGTAAAAGGAGAATTAATGTGGCTAAAAGAATTTTGAATATGGTTCCCCAGGAGCTTATAAATCTTACAAAGAATGAGTTTTTATCCGCTATAGCAGGAAGTGAGGGCAGAGTGCTTGCGGCTGAAACAATAGGAGTGACAATACCGTTGCTTACAGATGTTACAAACGCCGAGTTTGCCGCTTCCATGGGTGCGGATTTGATACTTTTAAATATGTTTGACGTGAGAACACCAAATATAATGGCTTTGCCGAAAGTAAAGCCGGAGGACACTGTGAGAGAGGTCAAAAGGCTTACGGGAAGAATGGTTGGAATAAACCTTGAGCCTGTTGACGATGAAGCTGCAAAGGAAAACGCAGAAACCTTATGGGAAATGAGTGCGGGAAGATATGCAACCGCAGACAATGCAGAAATTGCCGCTGATATGGGTGTTGACATGATTGTCCTTACCGGCAATCCGGGAAACGGCGTAAGTAATAAGGCGATTGTAGATTCTCTGAAATCAATTTCCGAAAGAGTAGGGGACAGAATTGCTCTTGCCGCAGGAAAAATGCACGCTTCCGGTATTGTGGGAGAGGGCGGAGAAAATATCATAACAAAAGATGATATTAAAAGTTTTGCCGAGGCGGGTGCCGATATTATTCTTCTGCCTGCACCGGGAACTGTTCCGGGAATTACTACAGAGTATATCAGAGGACTTGTAAGCTATGCCCACAGCCTCGGAAAGCTCACAATAACATCTATCGGAACATCTCAGGAGGGTGCAGACACAGATACAATAAAAAGAATTGCCATTGAATGTAAAATGACCGGAACGGATATTCACCATATAGGCGATTCCGGTTATGTGGGAATGGCTCTCCCCGAGAATATCATGGCATACAGTGTTGTCATAAGAGGTATAAGACACACTTACCACAGAATGGCACAGTCACTTGCAAGAGTGAAAGAATAATTGATTTTTATTATGGAGGGGGAGACTGATGAAATGCTTATCTGAATTACCGCAAGGCTACAAAAAGATTTTATCTTTGGACTTGCAAAAGGATAAAAAACTTGCACTTAAAATAAATATAGCCTCTTTGGTTGTTGCCGCTGTTATGGGAATAATTGCTGGACTGGTTATTGCAAAAGAATATTTTCTGTATTTTGACATTGTAAAAATTATGATTATCTTTGCGAGCACGTTTGCCTACTTGGTATTGCATGAATTTGTTCATGGAATGGCAATGAAATCTTTTGGTTTAAAGACCGTTAAATATGGGTTTACGTTATTGTATGCATATGCGGGCAGCAAGGATTATTTTAAAAAAAATATGTATATTATTACTGCCCTGGCACCAATGGTGATTTGGGGAGTGGTGCTGGTGATACTTAATCTGATTTGCGGTATGGAATGGTTTTGGGTGATATACCTGATTCAGATTTATAATATCGCCGGTTCTGTCGGGGATATGTATGTTGTACATAAAGTTTCTAAAATGCCAAAAGATGTGCTTGTTTTGGACTCTGGAGTGTCCATGGAATTTTATTCAGCGGAATGATTTATGTTTTGTATTGACAAGGATATTTTTAAGGTTTATAATAAACAGGTCGAATTGAAAATACAGCAAACGGCAAAGACGGAGTTAAATAACTTGTTTTCCGCAAAGAGAGAGAACGACAGGTGGAAAGTTCTTCGGAAGAGGGTTATGTGCCGCTCCTGAGCTTTCGGTGATGAGCCGAACGTAGTTCTGCGTTAAAGATTTCAAGGGGTCGTTTTAATTTTAAAACGGCAATTTGGGTGGTACCGCAGGTTTATCTCCTGTCCCATGTTGGGGCAGGAGTTTTTTTGTTTTTCAGTTTAATAAATTCAGATATAAAGAAATTTAAGGAGAGTAATAATTATGCAGTGGACTGGACTTAACGAACTGAGAGAAAAGTTTCTTTCTTTCTTTGAAAGCAAGGGTCATTTAAGATTACCAAGTTTTTCTCTTATACCAAAGGATGACAACAGCCTTTTGCTTATCAACAGCGGAATGGCTCCTATGAAAAAATATTTTACAGGTGAGGTTACACCTCCGAGAAAGCGTGTTACCACCTGTCAGAAATGTATCAGAACTCCTGATATTGAGCGTGTTGGTATTACTGCCCGTCACGGAACTTATTTTGAGATGCTTGGAAACTTTTCTTTCGGAGATTACTTCAAGCATGAAGCAACAGCCTGGGCATGGGAATTTTTCACCAAGGTTTTGGAAATGCCTGAGGAGCTTCTCTATGTTTCTATTTATGAAGATGACGACGAGGCTTTTGAAATCTGGACAAAGGAAGTTGGCGTTGACCCAAGCCATATTGTAAGAATGGGCAAAGAGGACAACTTCTGGGAGCACGGTTCAGGTCCATGCGGTCCTTGCTCTGAAATTTATTTCGACAGAGGTCCTAAAAAGGGCTGCGGCAGTCCCGACTGCCACGTTGGCTGTGAATGTGACAGATTTGTTGAGGTTTGGAACTTGGTATTTACTCAGTTTAACAACGACGGACACAACAACTACACACCTCTTGACCACCCGAATATTGATACAGGAATGGGACTTGAGCGTCTTGCCTGTGTAATGCAGGGTGTTGACAACCTGTTCTTGGTTGATACAGTTCAAAATATTATGAAGCACATCTCTGAGCTTACAGGGGTTAAGTACGGAGAGAGCGAAAAGAGCGATATTTCACTGCGTGTTATTACAGACCATATCAGAAGCACAACCTTTATGATTGGCGACGGAGTCATGCCGTCAAACGAGGGTAAGGGCTATGTTTTACGCAGACTTTTGAGAAGAGCCGCACGTCACGGCAGACTCCTGGGAGTGAAAGAGCCTTTCCTTTACAAGGTTTGCGAAACTGTAATTAAAGAAAACGAAAGTGCTTATCCTGAGCTTAGAGAAAAGCAGGAGTTTATCACAAAGCTTATAAAGGTTGAGGAAGAAAACTTTGCAAACACTGTTGAGCAGGGTCTTAATATGCTTCAAAGCATTATTGACCGAGGCGACGTTGAAACTCTTTCAGGTGAGGACAGCTTTAAACTTCACGATACTTTCGGTTTCCCGATTGACCTTACAAGAGAAATTCTTGAGGAAAAGGGAATTTCAGTTGATATCGACCGTTTCTATGAGCTTTTGGCAGAACAGAAAAAGCGTTCCCGTGATATGAGAAAAAATGCAGGTGCGGACGCTTGGATAAGCGAAAGCACAGACCTTTCAGATATTGCAAAGACAGAGTTTATCGGATACTGTGAAAATGAAACTCAGGCTGAAATTCTTGCTATTGTAAAAGACGGCGAGCGTGTAGAGGCTGTTGGCGAGGGCGAAAGTGCAATATTTGTTCTCAGCAAAACTCCTTTCTACGCAGAAAGCGGTGGACAGATAGGCGACAGCGGTATAATCTGCGGAGAAGGTTTTGAAATTGAAATTTCCGATACAACTAAAGACCACGGCGGAATTTTCCTCCATGCAGGCGTTGTAAAGGCAGGCAGCGTGGCTGTGGGAATGTCAGCTGACGCTAAAATTGACGCTGTACGCCGTATGGACATAATGAGAAATCACACAGCCGCTCATCTGCTTCAGGCTGCTTTAAGAGAGGTTTTGGGAAATCATGTTGAGCAGGCAGGTCAGCTTGTAACAGACCACTCCGTAAGATTTGACTTTACACATTTTTCAGCTCCTACTGCTGCGGAGCTTATGGCTGTTGAAGCAAGAGTAAATGAAATTATTCTTTCAGGTGTTCCTGTAAATGTTATGGAAATGCCTATTGATGAGGCTAAGAAAATGGGAGCTATGGCACTTTTCGGTGAAAAATACGGCGATATTGTAAGAGTTGTAAAAGCAGGCGATTTTTCAACAGAGCTTTGCGGCGGTACCCATGTTGATAACACAGCTAAAATCGGTTTGTTTAAAATCAGACAGGAAGGTTCTGTTGCCGCAGGTGTAAGACGTATTGAGGCTGTAACAGGTCACGGCGTTTTGAAAATGGTAGAAGATACAACAAATATGATTGCACAGGCGGCTATTGCTCTTAAAATTTCAAATCCTAAGGATGTTGTTGCAGGTGCGGAAAGAATTGCCGACGAGATGAAAGAGCAGGCAAGAAAAATTCAGGAACTCCGCGATAAGATAGCTGCAACTCAGATTAATTCTCTTATGGCAAAGAGCCAGCTTGAAAAAGGTGTAAGAATTATTTGTGCCGCTATGACTGACGTAACAGGCGACATGATTAAGGAAATGTGCGGAAAAGTTCTCGACATTGCACCGAAGGCGGTAATTGTTCTTGCAGGTATCAGCGACGGAAAGGTAACATTCGGTTGTGCCTGCGGAAAGGAAGCCAGAGATAAGGGAGCAAATGCAGGAAAGATTGTAAAGGCAGTTGCCCAGATTGCAGGAGGCAACGGCGGCGGAAAGCCTGATATTGCTATGGCAGGTGCTAAAGACCCGACAAAGGTTGACGAGGCTATTATGCAGGCAAAGTCAATTATTCTTGATATGATTAAAGAATAATAAAAGTATAGTCTTTGTTTTAAATTCCCCATGAAAATTTCTCCGGAGATTTTCATGGGGCTATTTTTTTATTTAACATTGAAAATGTATTAAAAACCGTTAATTATACATTTATCCTTGGTTTTAGTGAAATTTTTCCACTTAATTATGCATAAAAGAAAAATTTATGTATAATAAATATGTAAAAAAATTACAGAAGCAGTGTTTTATTATGAAAAGAAAGATAAAAATTTCAGCGTCCATATTATTATGCATGGTTTTGTGCGTATGTATTTTTACTTTTCCTCAGTCAGTAAAAGCAGTGGAAATATACGACTACTCAAACTTTTGGGCTATGGGAAATGCAAAAATCTCTGTAGATACCGGAATTTATTGCAGTGCTTTTTCCGGTACAGTGGGTTACGGTGGTGTTATGTATCCTTATGGTTCTTCCTTTACTGTTTCGTGTGATTACAGAATATTTGCCGCCTGTGCCGCCGGAGGCCGATTTTTCTATTTTACCGAAATTTCCCCTGATTTTCCTGACTGCAATATTGTTGTTTATGATTCAAACAGCGGACTTTACGATATATTTGCAGTATCAAATCTTCATGTTTCTTCCAATGACTTAGTAGCCGCCGACAGCAGCGGTAATATTTATTTTGTTCCCTCAGATAACGGAAGTTTAGTAAAGTGCTTTGCAATGAGCGGGCGTCCTTGTGCCGAGATATCTTTGGGTGGTTCGGTTAATAAGCTTATAACTGCTGGAAACGGAAATGTTTTGGCTGTATGTTCAAATGGTAATTATTTGATTAACAGCAGCGGAAGCTGTACATATGTGGGAGGAGGAAGCGATATCTTTCCAAGCGGAAACGGTTATTTTTCCAACGGCTCGGGAACAGTATATAACAGCTCTCTGAGCAGTGTTTATACAGGCTTAGGAATTGCTGTCTGTACTTCCGGCGGTTATGTTTATTACAGTGACGGAAAGCTTAATTGTGCGGACTATTCCGGAAAGCTATATGCAGCAGCGGATTGTATTGATAATGTGTCCCGTCTGTTTGCTATGGGAGATACGGTGATTACCTTTAATGGTTCAGGTGTGTTTGACTTGTATACGGGAAATGACTTTTATGAATTGCAGGAGAATACAACCGAACCGCCTACACAGATTGTGACTGAGGAAATAACAAGACCTGTGGAAACAACTTCCGAATCGCAGGAGCAAACAGAATACGAAAGTTCTGATACCATGTCGTCTAACGGCGAAATTGCGGTTGTATCGGACGTATATGATTTTGATGAAAATATCAGGTATATATTAAACGTTTTTCCTTCGACAAAAGAATCAGAGTTTATAGGAAATTTTTCAATGAAAAACTGTGACTTTATATTGCAGCGTGGAAACGATACAAATTTATACATAGCAAACGGTGATGTGATAAGTTTTGTTTCTGATAAGGGCAGTAAAACATACAGAATTGTGGTAAACAAGGATTTTAACTGTGACGGAAAGTTTAACGGCAATGATGTTGATGCAATGGCGAATTTATTGTTGGTGGGCGGAAATATACAGCAATGGCAGCAGATGTGTGCAGATTCCGACAAGGACGGAAATATTGCCTTAAAGGATTTGTATGACTTGTACCTTAATTTATAATTATCCCCAATGATTTTTTAGTTGCATAAACAGTTAAACAGTGATATAATATTGACTAAAGTTTTATTTTTTTAGAAGAATAAGAAAAGAATGAAAAATGTGAAAAAAGAAAAGAGGAATTTTAATGGCTATTGACATCTTGCACAGCATAGACTTTGTCAACAAGTATGACCCCGAAGTGGGAGAGGCTATGCTTTTGGAGCAGAAAAGACAGAAGAGAAATTTGGAGCTTATTGCCAGTGAGAATATTGTTTCTCCTGCCGTTATGGCTGCAATGGGAAGCTTGCTGACAAATAAGTATGCAGAGGGTTATCCGGGCAAGCGTTATTACGGCGGCTGTCAGTATGTTGACATTGTTGAGGATATTGCAAGAAAAAGAGCCTGCGAGCTTTTCGGATCTGAACACGCTAATGTTCAGCCTCATTCAGGTGCTCAGGCAAATATGGCTGTTTATTTTGCGATGCTTAAGCCGGGCGATACAGTAATGGGAATGAACCTTGCAGAGGGCGGACATCTCACACACGGTTCTCCTGTTAATATGTCAGGTTCATATTTTAACTTTGTTCCTTACGGAGTTGACCCTGTAACTCATATAATAGATTTTGACAACGTAAGAAAGATTGCTCAGGAATGTAAGCCGAAGATGATTGTCTGCGGAGCAAGTGCATATCCGAGAATTATAGATTTTGCAAAGTTCAGGGAGATTGCCGACGAGGTCGGTGCATATCTTATGGTTGATATGGCTCATATTGCAGGTCTTGTTGCGGCAGGAGTTCACCCAAACCCTGTTCCATATGCTGACTTTGTCACAACTACAACACACAAGACTTTGAGAGGTCCGAGAGGCGGTCTTATCCTCTGCCGTGAGGAATACGCAAAGGCTATAGATAAGGCGATTTTCCCGGGAACACAAGGCGGTCCTCTTATGCACATTATTGCCGCAAAGGCTGTATGCCTTGGCGAAGCTTTGAAGCCTGAGTTTAAGGAATACGGCAAAAAGGTTGTTTCAAACTGTAAGGCTCTCGCCGATGGTCTTTTGAAGAGAGGCTGCAAGCTGGTAAGCGGCGGTACAGACAATCATGTGCTTTTGCTGAACCTTATCGACAGCGAAATTACAGGCAAGGAGCTTGAGCATCGTCTTGACGAGGTTTATATCACTGCAAACAAAAACACAGTTCCTAACGAGCCGAGAAGTCCTTTTGTTACAAGCGGTGTTCGTATGGGTACTGCGGCAGTTACAACAAGAGGCTTGCAGGAAGAGGACATGGACAAGATTGCAGAGTATGTATATCTTGCAATGAATGATTTTGAGAACAGTGCCGATAAAATCAGAGCAGGTGTTGAGGAAATCTGCAAGAAGTATCCTCTTTACGAATAATAATTTTAACAGATATAAAAATTTAAGGAAGGTATTTCGCTTTTGCGGGATACCTTCCTGTGATATTAAATCATTATGAGAGGTGATAATAATGTCAACACCCCTTGCCGACAGACTTCGTCCTCAAAGTTTAGATGATATTGTGGGACAAAAGCATCTTTTGGCTCCCGGAAAGCCTTTGAGAAAAATAATTGAAAGCGGAAAAATTCCAAACCTGATTTTTTACGGCCCGTCAGGTGTAGGAAAAACCACTCTTGCCACTTATATAGCAAAAAAGACAGACAGAACATTAAAAAAGCTGAACGGTACCACTGCGTCAACTGCTGATATAAAAGAGATTTTTTCACAGCTTGACACCTTTGCGGGAATGAACGGTATTTTGCTGTATTTGGACGAGATACAGTATTTTAATAAAAAACAGCAGCAGACGCTTTTGGAATACATTGAAAACGGCAGGATAACCCTTATCGCCTCTACAACTGAAAATCCTTATTTTTATGTTTACAATGCGATTTTAAGCCGCTGTACTGTTTTTGAGTTTAAATCCGTGGAAAGCGAAGAAATTAAAAAAGCGGTTTTCCGTGCGGTAAATACATTGGAAAAAGAGTCTGAATATCCGGTTGATTTTCCAAAGGAAGCGGCGGATATTATTTCAAAATCCTGCGGCGGAGATGTGAGAAAAGCCATGAACAGCGTGGAGCTTTGCTTTGCTTCTGCCGAGCTTGCTGACGGGGTTTTGCACATAAAAGCCGAGGACGCAGCCGAACTGTCCCAAAAAAGTGCCATGAAGTACGACCGTGACGGAGACGAGCATTACGACATTGTTTCAGCTTATCAAAAGAGCATGAGAGGCTCTGACCCTGACGCCGCACTGCATTATTTGGGCAGACTGTTGGAGGCAGGGGATCTTATAAGTGCCTGCCGCAGACTTATGGTTTGTGCCGCTGAAGATGTTGGGCTTGCTTACCCTCAGATTATCCCCATAGTTAATGCATGTACCGATATGGCGATGAAGCTTGGACTTCCCGAAGCGAGAATTCCCCTTGCCGACGCTGTGGTTCTTGTGAGCACTGCTCCTAAATCTAATACGGCTTATTTGGGAATAGACGGTGCCGTTGCGGATATCAGAGCAGGAAATATCGGACCTATTCCACGACAGCTTCAGAATATGCACTATGACGGCGAAGATAATCAAAATAAAGGTCAGTTTTATAAATATCCCCATGATTACGAAAACCGGTATGTTGAGCAGCAGTATTTGCCTGATGTTATAAAAAACCGAGTTTATTATAAGTTCGGCGACAACAAAAATGAGCAGGCGTTTAAACAGTATTGGGAAAAGGTCAAGGGTAAAAAATTACCGGGGTGATACGGTGGACTGTTTTTTAATAAGCAAATTCAGACTTGCACAGGACAGTAAGAGAAATATTCAGCATACAAACGGGTTGGAACTTCTTTATAAGGGTCTGAGAGATTTTTATTTTGAAGCTGAGCCGGAGAATTTTTTAATTGCAAAAACCGATTCAGGAAAACCGTTTTTTTTTGATAAGCCGGAGTATAATTTTAATATTTCCCACAGCGGTGAGCACTGTGCCGTTATGATAAGTGATAAAATGTGCGGAGCGGACATAGAAGAGATAAGAGCTTTTCCAAAAAAAGTTCTGAAAAAAATTTGCACGGAAAAAGAAACGGAATATATTTTTTCATTGCCTGAGGATAAACAGGAAAAAGCCATGTGGACGCTTTGGACATTAAAAGAAAGCTATGTAAAAGCTATAGGCAAAGGCTTGTCTTTCGGTATGAAAAATGTTTTTTTTGATAAATTTCCTTTTGAGAATAATACAGAAAAGAAAAAAATATCGTGGGGAGATACAGCCTTTTTTGATAAGGATAATATGACTTGTATTGAAAATAAATTCGGGACATTTTATTTATATTCAGACGATGAGGTATGTGTTTCTTTTTGCCGCAGTTCAGGTACTTAATGGCTGTAAGATTTAATGTTCCTGAATTTTAACTGTAATAAAACAACATTTGTTATACAGCTTTTTTTAGTTGTTAAAGCAGGTATGATGTGATATAATTAATCGGAAAAAAACAGCTTGGTAAGGAGAAATTATGGAACTTAATGAATTGCAAAAGCAGTTTTCTAAAATGAATAATATGCAGCAGCAGGCGGTTTTCTGCACGGAAGGCCCGCTGCTTATTCTTGCCGGTGCAGGCTCGGGAAAAACCACCGTCCTTGTAAACCGTATTGCTTATATACTAAAAGCCGGTTTGTGCAGGCCGTGGCAGATTTTGGCTATAACTTTCACCAATAAGGCCGCCGGTGAGTTAAAGGAAAGAATTTGCAGTGCCGTTGAGGAGGGCGGAGAGGACATTTGGGCGGCAACCTTCCACTCTACCTGTTCAAGAATTCTGAGAAGATACGGCGACAGACTGGGTTATACAAATAAGTTTACGGTTTATGACACCGACGACACAAGAAGGCTCATGAAAGATATTCTGAAACAGCTTTCTGTAGACGAAAAAATTCTGCCCCACAAAACCGTTTTAAACGAGATATCAAGGGCAAAGGATAAAATGATTACGCCTGAACAAATGAAAGCCGAAGCCGGATATGACAGCAGAAAAATAACCATAGCCAAAGCCTACGGCATTTATCAGGAAAGACTGAAATCGGGCAATGCTATGGATTTTGACGACCTGCTTATGAACACGGTGGCGTTGTTTGAAAAATGTCCGGAAATTTTGCAGTATTATCAGAATCTTTTCAAATATATTATGGTGGACGAATATCAGGACACCAACAAGGTTCAGTACAAATTTGTAAGTATGCTGGCGGCAAAACACGGAAATATCTGTGTTGTAGGTGACGACGACCAGAGTATTTACAAGTTCAGGGGAGCGACCATTGAAAATATTCTTTCCTTTGAAAATACTTTCAAGGGTGCAAAGGTTATACGCCTTGAACAGAATTACAGAAGCACGAAAAATATTCTGAACGCCGCCAACAATGTTATTGCAAACAATACGGCAAGAAAAGGAAAAACCCTTTGGACTAACAATGAGGTGGGCGATAAAATAGTTCTGCATACTGCTTCTTCGGAAAGAGAAGAGGCCGCCTATATAGCAAAGGTGATACTTGAAGAGGTGGCGGCAGGACGAAAGTTTTCAGATTTTGCGGTGCTTTACAGAATGAACGCACAGTCCAACTCGGTGGAGTTTGCCTTATCCAGAAGCGGTATTCCTCACAGGATTATAGGAGGTCACCGTTTCTATGACCGTGAGGAAATAAAGGATTTGACCGCTTATCTACAGGTTATAAACAATCCCCTTGATGATGTAAGACTTAGAAGAATTATAAACCGCCCTAAAAGGGGAATAGGTGAAACCACGGTAAACAAGGCTGCCGATATTGCCTCGGCGTTAGGTGAAAGTATTTTTCAGGTTATTAAAAATGCGGCTGATTATCCCGATATTTCAAAATCTGCCTCAAAGCTTAAAGCTTTCTGCGACTTGATTGACGATTTGTCGGAGTACGCAAACAACGAGTACAACAGCCTTGAGGGACTCTACAACGAGATTTTAGACAGAACAGATTACATCAATTATATAAAAGCCACTAAAGAGGATCATGCTGAAGTTAAAATAGAAAATATCGAGGAGCTTCTTTCAAATATTAAAAATTTTGAAGAGGATTACGGCGATGAGGCTGATTTGTCAACATTCCTTGAGGATATAGCTCTTCAGACAGACATAGATAATTACGACGAAGAGGCGGACACTGTTGTTATGATGACAATGCACAGTGCCAAAGGACTTGAATTTCCGGTGGTGTTTATTCCCGGAATGGAAGAGGGAATATTCCCGTCCTTTTCTTCGGCTATAGACCCGGAGGAGCTTAACGAGGAAAGACGTCTTGCCTATGTGGGAATTACCAGAGCAAAGGAAAAACTGTATCTTATAAAGTGTCAGTCAAGAATGCTATTCGGTACTACAAACAGGTATATGCCCTCGAGATTTACCAAAGAAATTCCCTCGGAGATTTTGGAACTTACGGGAATGGAGAGAAAAATAAGAGAGCCTTTAGGTAATTATGAACCCTATGCAACTGAAAAAACCTCGGGCTTTAAGGGTCACACTCAGGTTATAAAACCTGCGTCAGCCGCAGCGTCATCAGCTTCTTATTCGGTTGGAGATATGGTAAGACATAAGGTGTTCGGCGACGGCATGGTCATAAAAACCGAGAGAATGGGTAACGACACAATGCTTGAGATTGCTTTTGACAAGGCAGGAACAAAGATACTTATGGCAAATTTTGCGAAGCTTACAAAGCTTTAAATGAGTTGTGATGTGTTTTCAGGTAAATGCAAAGGATTTTGTGTTTTCTGACGGTTGGAATTATTTGAAAATAATTACCGATAATCTCACTAAAATATGTAAATTGTATTTACATATTTAGCAAAATAGTGTATTATGTTCTTAAATATGAAGTATGACGAGGTGTTTTCTATGGACGTAAAGTATAAAAGAATTCTTTTGAAATTATCCGGCGAATCTCTTGCAGGCAAGGCAGGCCACGGCATAGATTTTGATACCGTATACAGATACTGCGAGCCTATAAAAAAATGCGTTGAGGCGGGAATTCAGGTTGCCGTTGTAGTAGGCGGAGGAAACTTCTGGAGAGGAAGAAGCTCCGGAAAAATGGACAGAACACGTGCAGACCATATGGGTATGCTTGCAACTGTTATCAACGCTTTGGCAGTTGCAGACGTGCTTGAGGAGCAGCTGGGACTTGACGTAAGAGTACAGACCGCAATTTCCATGCCCCAGGTTGCCGAGCCTTATATCAGAAACAAGGCTGTAAGACATCTTGAAAAGGGCAGAGTTGTTATTTTCGGATGCGGTACGGGAAATCCTTTCTTCAGCACAGATACTGCCGCTTCTCTGCGTGCTGTTGAAATTGAAGCAGACATAATTTTGAAGGCTACAATGGTTGACGGAGTTTATGATTCCGACCCGAAGAAAAATCCCGACGCTGTTAAATATGATACTCTTTCTTTCCAAGAGGTGCTGAGCAGAGAACTTGCAGTTATGGACAGCACCGCGGCTTCTCTTTGCAGAGACAACGATATTCCGATTCTTGTATTCAGCGTTGACGAGCCTATGAATATTTATTATGCTGCCTGCGGTCAGGAAATAGGAACCCTTGTGAAAAAATAATTGAACGCAAATCATGCGTATATATAATATAAACTACGATTTTAAATTACGTGATTTACGGAGGAACTAACAATGAAAGAACAAATCAACAATTGCTCTGAGCGTATGCAGAGAAGAATCGACCACCTTGTTAAGGATTATGCCGCTATTCGTGCAGGCAGGGCAAATCCAAAGGTTTTGGATAAAGTTACGGTTGACTATTACGGAGTAGCAACTCCCGTTAATCAGCTTGCTTCCGTATCTGTAACAGAAGCAAGAACCCTTATGATTCAGCCATATGACTCTTCTGTTCTCAGAGGAATTGAAAAGGCTATTCAGTGTTCCGATATAGGAATTAATCCTCAGAATGACGGCCGTGCAATAAGACTTGTGTTCCCTCCTCTTACAGAGGACAGACGTAAGGAAATTGTGAAGGAAGCCGCAAAAATGGCTGAGGACACGAAAGTACAGATAAGAAATGTCCGCAGAGAAACCATGGATACTCTCAAGAAAATGAAGAAAGACGGAGATCTTACAGAGGACGATCTTAAGCAGGCCGAAAAGAAGGTTCAGGACATTACCGATAAATTTATTAAAGAAACCGATAAGATTTCCGAGGCAAAACAGAAAGAAATTATGGAGATTTAATCATGGCATTTTTCGGCATTGGAAAATCTCAGAAAGATTCGGGAGAGCTTACCGACATATCTCAAATTGAACTTCCTAAGCATGTGGGCATTATCATGGACGGCAACGGAAGATGGGCAAAAAAAAGAGGCTTGCCGAGAAGTGCAGGACATAAGGCGGGAGCCAATAATTTCAGAACCATTACAAGATATTGCAGTGATATCGGTATAAAGTATCTTACTGTTTATGCTTTTTCTACGGAAAACTGGAAACGTCCTGCCGATGAAGTTTCGGCGTTGATGTCTTTGTTTAAATCCTATCTTAACGAGGCTCTTACCGACTTTAAGGACGACAGTATTGTGGTTAAATTTATAGGAGATAAGTCGGGATTCAGCAAGGAATTGCAGGAGCTTATAAGAGAAAACGAAGAAGAATCCGCAAGCCGTGACGGAATGGTGCTTAATATTGCCATGAATTACGGGAGCCGTGCGGAAATTACCATGGCTGTAAAAAATATTGCCCAAAAGGTAAAATCCGGGGAGCTGTCTGTGGAGGATATTACAGAACAAACCATATCGGACAATTTGTATACTGCCTTTCAGCCCGACCCGGACCTTGTTATTCGTCCCAGCGGAGAGTACAGAATATCTAATTTCCTGCTGTGGCAGTCTGCGTACACCGAATATGTTATCATGGATAAGCTTTGGCCTGATTTTACCAAAGAGGACATGAACCGTGCGTTGCTGGAGTTTGCAAACAGAAACAGACGGTACGGCGGTGTATAAAATCTGAATTAGGGGAAGAAAAAATGAAAGTTAGAATTATTTCTGCAGCTGTGGGCGTAGCTCTTCTTATGGGGGTGCTGGTACTTGCAGAGTTTTACCCGATTTTTGTGGGGATAATATTGGGTTTAGTAACCGCAATAATGACAAGCGAATATCTCAGTGCTAAAAAGCTTCACCGGAATTTTATGATTTCGATACCCTGCATATTGCTGTCGCTGACTGCCCCTATACTTGTTTTCTACATGAACCTGATGTTCCTGCTGTACGGATTTGCTTTGGTTCTGATGTTCTCGCTGATATTTTATCATGATTATCTCAGTTATTTTGATACGGCGTTTGCCATTACCGGAACCTTGGTTATCACTTTCGGAATGACAAGCATAAGTGCCTTGTGCGTCAAGGGCGAGTATACATCTTTCTATGTTATTGCCTGTCTTTGCGTTCCGTGGCTTTCCGACGCCGGTGCGTATTTTACGGGAACTTTCTTGGGAAAGCATAAATTATGCCCGAAAATAAGTCCTAAAAAAACTGTGGAGGGTGCCGTAGGCGGTGTGATTTTCGGAATACTCAGCGGTGTTGTTGCAGGTATGGTTTTCTCCTCGTTTATATACGGAGCAGACAAGGTTTATATAAACTATGCGGGACTTGCTTTAATAGGTGTTGTGAATTCCGTTATCTCTATAATGGGCGACCTTTGTTTCTCAATTATCAAGAGAAGCTGTTCAATTAAAGATTACGGTACAATAATGCCGGGACACGGGGGTCTGCTCGACAGATTTGACAGCGTTATTTTTTCAGCTCCCTTTGTGTATATTTTTTGCAGATACTTTGTGCTTATCGCTCCGGCTGTATAATGATATTTACATTTTATTCGTTCATCATATAACATATAAAGGATATTTCTGCTTAGGCAGTGAAAATAGCGGTTTTCGATTTTCGATGACCGCTATGATGTTTTTAGGATATTTGTCAATGTTTGGGGCAAAAAGTGAATTTAGAAAAAATAAAAAGTTAGCAGGGAACACTGACGTGGGTTTACGGCAAAAACAGTTCACCGGACTGTTTTGCTCACTCCTGCATTTTTTGCAGCATTTTAAGACCTTGGAGGACGCTGTCCTCCAAACCACCAGCCAAAGGGACAGTGGTCCCTTTGGAATTTCAAAATTTTCCCCCAACATTTGCCATACAACCTGTTTTTATTAAGCAATAAACCGAACATTATAACACTCAGAAATGAATACTATTTTATATCCGAAAGACGGTGATTTTTATGATGCGAAACATTTCTATATTGGGTTCAACAGGCTCAATAGGAACTCAGGCTCTTGATGTTGTTGATAAGCTTGGTCTTAAAGTCTGGGCATTGACGGCTAACAGCAGTATAGATGTGCTGGAAAATCAAATACGAAAATATAAACCGAAAATTGCTGCTGTTGCAGATGAGGAAAAAGCATTGCTTCTCAAAAAAAATGTGGCTGATACAGGTACAAAGGTTTTGGCAGGCATGGAGGGTATTGTAGAAGCTGCCTGTGTAAAAGAGGCTCAGGCTGTTTTAAATTCAGTTGTAGGTATGGTGGGACTTGAACCTACTTTGGCAGCTATTGAAGAGGGTAAGGATTTGGCTCTTGCCAACAAGGAAACACTTGTGGCAGGCGGAAAGCTTGTGATGGAAAACGCAAAAAGAAAGGGCGTTTCAATACTTCCTGTTGACAGCGAACACTCTGCAATCTTTCAGTGTATGCAGGGTGCAAATTCCAAAAAGGAAATAAAAAAGCTTGTTATAACTGCTTCCGGAGGTTCTTTCTTCGGAAAGAAAAAGGAAGAACTGAAAAACGTTACTGTTGAACAGGCATTAAATCACCCTAACTGGAGCATGGGTGCAAAAATAACGGTGGATTCCGCAACTCTTATGAACAAAGGTCTTGAGGTTATTGAGGCTTACTGGCTTTTCGGATTGCCTGTTGAAAAAATAGATGTTGTGGTTCACAGAGAAAGTATAATTCATTCAATGATTGAATATGTGGATAATTCTGTTATCGCTCAGCTTGGAGTTGCCGACATGAGAATACCAATTCAGTATGCGATAACCTATCCTCAGAGGTTTGAATCTCCTGCACAGGAACTTGACCTTGTAAAAGTGGGCTCTATGAGCTTTTATGAGCCGGATTACGAAACCTTTAAATGCCTTAAAACCTGTATAAAGGCAATAAAAACAGGCGGTCTTGCTCCTACTATTGCAAACGGTGCTAACGAAGCCGCCAACAGCCTGTTCAGAAAAGGAAAAATAAAATTCCTTGATATAGGGGATTTGGTAGAGTCTGCCGTTGAAAATGTTTCGGGCGGAGATTACAGTACCTTAAAAGAAGTTTTGGACGCCGACAAAAGGGCAAGAGAGTTTGTTTTTAAGACTACGGGAGAATTTTAAGAAAACCGTCGCAATTGCGACATAATTCTTTAAGGTTTTCAGAGGATAATAAAGATATTTAATCAGCATAAAAATGGAGATGATTTTATCACAGCGGTTATTCTTATTATTATAGGTGTTTTGTTATTCGAGCTTATTGTTTTTGTTCACGAGTTCGGTCATTTTATTACCGCAAAAAAAAGCGGTATTCAGGTCAACGAATTTGCTTTGGGAATGGGTCCTAAAATTTTCAGTTTTCAAAAGGGTGAAACAAGATATTCCCTGCGTCTTATTCCCATAGGCGGATATTGTGCAATGGAGGGTGAGGACGACGAAAGCGATAATCCCAGAGCCTTTGAAAAGGCGAAAGTTTGGAAAAGAATGATTGTAGTAATAGCAGGTGCTGTTATGAACATTCTTTTGGGATTTATCCTGATGTTCGTAACGGTTGTTCAGCAGCCTGCGTATTCCTCAACTACAATTGAATCCTTTCCCGAGCTTTCCTATTCTCAAAACAGCGGACTCAAGGCAGGCGACAAGCTTTTAAAAATTAACGGAACTTCAATTGTCAGCAGCAGGGATATTTCCTTTGCTTTAGCCACCTCAAAGCCTGTGGAGGTGGACGGAAGTGAGCTTTCTGTTTTTAAGGAGGATTGCCTTGTAAATCTGTTTTCCTTTTTGGGAACAACACTTACAGAAAGAAACGAAGCTCTTCAGGAGGGTAAAACCGATGTTATGAGCGATGAGGACGCTCAGGCGATGTACAGCGAATATTTGCAGATTGTAGAGAATATAAACAAGGCGGAAACAAAGGAAGAAACTCGAAATATCTATGAAGAGGGCTACAAAAGCCTTTATGCCTATACGTCATCTGCTGATGCTGAAGTACCTGCCATAGAAATTAAAGATACAAGAACCAGATTCCGTGTGGATATTCTTGTTGAAAGAGCAGGCAGACAGGTTTTGCTGGAGGACGTGGATTTTTACACATATGTAAATCAGGAATCAGGTCAGCCCTCTGTAGCGGTGGATTTTTACACAGTCCCTATTGAAAGAAACTTCGCAACTGCAATAACGGAAAGCTTTAATCAGACTGTTTCCGTTGGAAAAATGGTTTGGGAAAGCCTTGTGGGAATTGTAACCGGAAGATTCGGACTTAACGAGCTTTCAGGACCTATAGGTGCGGCTTCGGCTATTTCTCAGGTGACTTCTCAAAGTCTTGCGGATAACGGATTTGTAGAGGGACTTAACACTCTTATTTTTATGATGACCGTTATTACAGTAAACCTTGGAATATTTAATATGCTTCCTTTCCCGGCATTGGACGGAGGAAGATTTGTTATGCTTATTATTGAAGCTATAAGGAAAAAGCCTGTATCTATGAAGATACAAAACGCTATAAATGCCTCAGGCTTTGTAATTTTGCTGGCTTTCATGGCGTTGATTTCCCTTAAGGATATTTGGCAGATAATAGGAGGTTAGAGCTATGGCAAGTAAGAAACAGGTAACTGCGGGAAATGTTAAAATCGGCGGCGGAGCAAAAATTACCGTTCAGTCAATGCTTAATGTTCCCGCAAGCGATATTGAAAACAGCGTTAAACAGGCTGTTGCACTGGAAAAAGCAGGCTGTGAAATTATAAGGGCAGCTATTCCCAACAAGGAAGCTGTTGCACTTATTCCTGCACTTAAAGAAGCGGTAAGTATTCCTGTTGTGGCGGATATTCATTTCGACTACCGTCTTGCCCTTGAAGCGGTGGAAGCGGGAATAGACAAAATAAGAATTAATCCCGGAAATATCGGCTCTGACGACAGGGTAAAGGCGGTTGCAGACGCCTGCAAAAGAAAGAATATTCCTATAAGAATCGGGGTTAATTCTGGTTCTCTTGAAAAGGAAATTTTGGCAAAGTATGGTCACCCCACTCCCCAGGCTTTGTGTGACAGTGCCTTGTACCATGCTTCATTGCTTAATAAATTTGATTTTGACGATATCGTACTTTCCATGAAGTCCTCAGACGTAGCCACAATGGTAAAGGCTTATGAGCTGGCGGCTCAGCAATGCGACTATCCTCTGCATTTGGGAGTTACCGAGGCCGGAACAGAGAGAATGGGAATTATAAAATCCGCCGCAGGTATAGGCTCTTTGCTTTTGAAAGGAATAGGCGATACCATAAGGGTTTCCCTTACAGCAGACCCGGTAAAGGAAATTTACGCCGCTAAGGATATTTTGAAAGCTTTGGATATTGACAGAAGCGGAATACAGTTTGTTTCATGTCCCACCTGCGGAAGAACAAAAATTGACCTTATAGGCCTTGCGGACGAAGCGGAAAGACGTTTGAGGGACTGCAAGAAAAATATAAAGGTTGCCATAATGGGCTGTGTCGTAAACGGTCCGGGAGAGGCAAGGGAAGCCGATATTGGAATTGCCGGAGGCGACGGAAACGGACTTGTGTTCAAAAAAGGAGAAATTTTGAGAAAAGTACCTGAGGATAAGCTTATTGACGCTTTGATTGAAGAAATTGAAAAGCTGTAATTTTGAGTGAAAAGGAATGTTTGATGAATACTTTAGGAAATGTTTTTTCAGATTATTTGGAAGAACCTTTTGACCAGCGAATTGCCCGGGGAGAGATAACCGGGGTAAAAATAAATAAGTCCAAAAGGACTTTGAATTTGTTTGTTTCTTTTAAAGAATATATTGAAAGAAAGACTATTTTCAGCTCCGAGGAAAAAATAAAAAAATCGGGGCTGAACCTTATGGGTGCAAATATAACGCCCAAATTTGTAAATAACGAATTTAAGGCTGAATATTTTCCCGATATGGTAGAGGCTTTAAAACGTCATATTCCCAGAATTAACGGAACCTTTTCAAACGCCGAGGCGGTATGCGACGATGAGAGAAAGGTTATTACCATTGAGTTAAAGCACGGGGGAAAGGCACTGCTTGATTCCTGTAATTTTGACAGGGAATTTTCAAACCTTGTGCAGACGGAGTTCGGAACTCATTTTAATATAGAGTACAAGGGCGTTCTTGAAATGGACGCTGAAAACGAGCTTTATATTCAGGAACAGCAGCACGCTCAGGAAACAATAAAAAGAGAGGCGGAAACTAAAGCTGCTCAGTTCTATATCGAGGAAGAGGAAAACAGAAATAAGATTCACGAAAAGAAAGTAAAAGCAAAAGAGGCTGAAAACCCCGTTGTAGAGATAAGAGAGGGAGAGGATTTGGCTCCCGCAATTTTACCGTCAACAATCAGACCACTTTACGGCAGAGTTATTAAGGGAAAAATTGTGCCCATTAAAACTTTGGCGGCAGATACCGGGAAAACGGTTGTGTGGGGAGATGTTTTCGGCTTTGAAAAGAAAACCACAAAATCAGGTGATAAAAATATTATCACAATAAATATAACCGACTATACCGGTTCTACAACCGTCAAGGTTTTCAACTCCGTAAAGGACTGTGCCGTTTTGGATTCCATAAGCAAGAGCGGAACTATTGTTGCCGCAGGAAGCATGGAGTACGACAGGTACGCCGGAGAAATAGTTTTAAATGCCGATTCAATAGGAACAGTCAGCAAAAAGGAAGTGGCGGACAACGCGGAAACAAAGCGTGTTGAACTTCACTTGCATACAAATATGTCATCTATGGACGGTGTTTCTTCCGCCGAAGAGATTATAAAGAGAGCGGCGAAATGGGGACACAGGGCTGTGGCAATTACCGATCACGGTGTTGCTCAGGCTTTCCCCGAAGCTATGAACACTGTTGAAGCCTTAAACAAGGGCGGAAACGACATAAAGGTTATTTACGGAACGGAAGCCTATTTTATAGACGACCTTGTAAATTCCGTTGTGGGAAACAGAAACGAGCCTTTGAACGGCACGTTTATATGCTTTGATATTGAAACAACAGGACTTTCCGCCGCAAGGGATAAAATTACGGAGATTGGTGCGGTAAAGGTAGTAAACGGTGAAATTGTTGATGAGTTCAACACCTTTGCAAATCCCGAAATGCCTATACCTGCAAAAATTACCGAGCTTACGGGTATTACCGACGCAATGGTTGCAGACGCTCCATCTCAGGAAGAGGCAGTGAGAAGCTTCCTTGAATTCTGCGACGGAAATGTATTGGTTGCACACAACGCCGGATTTGATACTTCATTTATCAGAGCCGCCTGCAGCAATATGGGTGAAACATTTGATTACACCTACATTGATACGGTTGCCATTGCCAGAGCGGTGTTAAAGGATATTAAAAACTGCAAGCTGGACACAGTGGCTAAATATCTGCGTTTGGGAGAGTTTAACCACCACAGAGCCTGCGACGACGCCATGATTTTGGCAAAAATCTTTGTTTCTCTTTGCAGCCGCCTTGAAGCGGATTATAATATTACCGATGTCTGCGATATAAATACAAAGATTAACGGCGGAGATTTTAAAAAGCTGAAGCCATATCATCAGATAATTCTCGTAAAGAATAAAGCGGGACTTAAAAATCTTTACAAGCTTATATCTATGGCACATCTTAAATATTTTTACAAAACACCGAGAATACCTAAGTCCGAGCTTATAAAGCACAGGGAGGGTCTTTTGATTGGCTCTGCCTGCGAAGCCGGCCAGCTTATGAGGGCGGTTATTGAGGGAAAATCCATAGGCGAGCAGAAAGAAATCGCTTCCTTTTACGATTTTCTTGAAATTCAGCCTACGGGCAACAATATGTTTATGGTTCGGGAGGGAATGGTAAATTCAGTTGAGGATTTGCAGAATTTCAACAAAGCCATAGTAAAGCTGGGTAAGGAGCTTAACAAGCCTGTTGTGGCTACCTGCGACGTTCATTTTCTTGACCCTCACGACAGTGAGTACAGAAAAATTTTGCAGTTCAGCAAGGGTTTTACCGATGCGGATAATCAGGCTCCCCTGTATTTCAGAACAACAGCGGAAATGCTCAAGGAGTTTTCTTATTTGGGCGAGAAAAAAGCCTATGAGGTTGTTGTTGAAAACACCAACAAAATCGCAGATATGATAGAGCGTGTCCGTCCTATTCCCGAGGGAAATTTCCCGCCCTTTATTGACGGTGCAGAGGAACAGCTTACGACAATTACGTGGCAAAGGGCAAAGGACAAATACGGAGACCCTCTGCCTGAAATAGTTAAGGCAAGACTTGACAAGGAGTTAAATTCAATTACCACATATGGTTTCTCTGTTCTGTATATGACAGCTCAGAAGCTTGTTGCTGACAGCGAGGCTCACGGATATTTGGTTGGTTCCCGAGGAAGCGTTGGTTCTTCCTTTGTTGCAACAATGTCCGGTATTTCCGAGGTTAATCCTCTTTGTCCTCACTATGTCTGCCCCAAGTGCAAGCACAGTGAATTTATCACCGACGGCAGTGTTGGTTCCGGCTTTGACCTGCCGCCTAAGAACTGCCCTGAATGTGGTGAAGAAATGCACCGTGACGGACATGAAATCCCCTTTGAAACCTTTTTGGGTTTTAAAGGCGACAAGGTTCCTGATATTGACCTTAACTTCAGCGGAGAATATCAGTCCTTTTCTCACAGATACACGGAAGAGCTTTTCGGAAAGGACAACGTTTTCAAAGCTGGAACAATAGCCACTGTTGCGGATAAAACCGCCTTGGCATATGTGCGTAAGTACGAAGAAGAAAAGGGAATTACTTTCCACAGAGCCGAGCAGGCTCGCCTTGCAAAGGGTTGTACCGGTATAAAAAGAACCACCGGTCAGCACCCGGGAGGCATGGTAGTAGTTCCTAAGGGTATGGAGGTTTACGACTTCTGTCCTGTACAGCACCCTGCCAACGATATGAAATCAGACAACATAACCACACATTTCGACTTCCACTCAATCCACGATACAATCTGTAAGCTGGATGAGCTTGGACACGATGTGCCGACAATTTACCATTATTTGGAAGAGTTTACCGGAATTTCCGTTATGGACGTATCTATGAGCGACCCACAGGTTATGTCTTTGTTTACATCAACGGAAGCTCTTGGTGTTACTCCCGAGGACATTGATTCACAAACGGGAACCTTTTCTCTGCCGGAGGTTGGAACAAACTTTGTTAGAAATATGCTGATAGAATCCCAGCCGAAAACTTTTTCCGACCTTTTGCAGGTTTCCGGCCTTTCCCACGGAACCGACGTTTGGATTGGAAATGCCGCTGACCTTATACACAACGGAACCTGTACCATTTCCGAGGTTATCGGTACACGTGACTCTATTATGACATATCTTATGCATAAGGGACTGGAGCCGGGAATGGCATTTAAAATAATGGAAATTGTCAGAAAAGGTAAAGCTACAAAGCTTCTTACAGAGGAGCATTTAAACGCCATGAAGGAACATAATGTTCCCCAGTGGTATATTGATTCCTGTATGAAGATTAAATATATGTTCCCTAAGGCTCACGCTGCGGCATACATGATAGCCACCCTGAGATTGGGCTGGTATAAGGTGCATAAGCCTGTTGAGTATTATGCGGCCTATTTTACCGTACGAAACGACGGTTTTGACGGTGCTACTGTTATTAAGGGCAGACAGGCAGTTCTCAATAAAATGCAGATGATAAAAAGCAAGGGAAATGAGGCTTCAATGAAAGAGCAGGCGGAGCTTCCAATGCTTCAGATAATAAACGAAATGCTTGCAAGAGGCATAGAGGTTTTGCCTATTGATATTTATAAGTCAAAGGCGAAAAAGTTTGTTATTGAGGACGGAAAAATAAGGCTTCCTTTCTGCGTTTTGGCAGGCGTCGGCATGGCGGCTGCGGAAAGCCTTGAAGAGTGCGGCGAAAAGGAAAAATACCTTTCCGTTGAAGAAATGCTGAGAATTACAAAGGTTTCAAAATCTGTTATTGAAACTTTAAGAGAGGTCGGAGCATTAAAGGACTTGCCTGAAAGCTCACAGATGTCATTGTTTGCAATTTAATAATAAAAAATAAAATCAGCAAAGGCAGTGAAAAGCTTTTGCTGATTTTATTATGTTTACGGTTAAAAAAACGATAATTATGATAAAAAACCTTTAAAAAACTCCCGGATTTACTTAACGAAATTGTTCATAAATTCGGGAGTTTAAATTTAAAGCTCTTTGTCAATAGTTGGGGCATAAAGTAAATTTAGGAAAAATAAAAAGTTAGCGGGGCATACTGACGTGGGTTTTCCGGCAAAAAACAGTTCACCGGACTGTTTTTTTGCTCATCTTCTGCTTTTTTTACAGCATTTTAAGACCTTGGAGGACGCTGTCCTCCAAACCACCTGCCAAAGGGACAGTGGTCCCTTTGTAATCCCAAAATTTTCTCCAAAACATTTGCCATACAACCAAATTTAACTTATATCAGGTTTCATTATTAATCCATTGGGGCAAAGCGGAGAATTTTTTTACCGTCACGCACTATAACCTCATTGAACATTGAATAGGGCCTTACCCAAAGTGTGCCGTCAGCAAGGTTTTTGTATACTACCATTTCTTCTTCGGTTTCGCTGTGTTTGGCAATGCCCAAAACTTCGTATTCTCCGCCTTTAAAATGACGGTATTTGCCGGGTTTAACAGGCTGAGGAACAGGAATCTCTTCAACCTCAACCTCTTTAACCTCTGCGGCTTTTTCTTCAACTGCCGGGTCTGTTGTTTCCTCAACTGCCAAAGCTTCCTGCTGTGGTTCAGCCTTTTGGCACTGATCCTCGGAAAGTCTGAAATCGGCACTGCCCTGAACTAAAATTCTTGCAGAATATGGAGGAATAGAAATATTTGCCCAGCCGTTTGCTGAAAATGTTTCATATTCGTTTAGAACGTCTACAAGATTTGTATCGCCGTCAACTTTGAAATCCATACTTTTAGCTTCATTGGCAAGATTAAGTGCGATATACACGGTTTGATCTTCATATTGTCTTTTAAATACAAGCTGTTCGTTTTTAATGTTTACATTTTCAAAGGCACCGTATTTTAATGCCTTAAGGCCCAGGCGTGCCTTTCCCAGACGTCCTAAGAAATTGCATAACTCAAGATTGGGATTAACAAGATTGTGGAAATCAAGACATGGACGGAGAGCCTCGTCGCTGGAATTTGTTCTCACACCCTCTATTCCGTATTCGCTTCCGTAATAAATTGACGGAACGCCGGGCATTGTATACATCAAAGCATAAACGTTTGCAAGGTGGTTTTTATCTCTGAGTGTGCTTGCGATTCTGTTTACATCGTGATTGTCAACGAAGTTATAGGTGTAAATGTTTCTGTATATTCCGCCGCCGCTGGCATTTCCGAACTGACGCTGAAGTGAATGGGCAATTTCAAAATAATTGTGGTCATTGTGGGAGGAATAGATTCCCTTATAACATTCATAGTTTGTAACAGAGTCCAAAGCTTCAGGATTTGCATATCGGGAATAATCTCCGTGGATTATTTCGCCGTAAAGCCAAAAATCACTTTTCTTTGACTTGCACATTGCGCGAAGTTCCTTGAAGAAGTTGACGTCTATGCAGTCCGCAACGTCAAGGCGGAGACCGTCAATATCAAATTCATCTATCCAAAAGGAAACGGCACCCAATAAATGGTTTACAACGTCACGGTTGTGATGATTCAGCTTTACAAGGTCATAGTGGCCTGCCCAGCCCTCATACCAAAATGGGTCGCCGTAGGGGCTTGAGCCGCCGAAATTGAGATTTTGAAACCAACTGCAATAGGGAGAAGCACTGCCTTTTTCCTGAACATCCTTAAACGCCCAAAATTCTCTGCCTACATGGTTGAACACACCGTCAAGGATTACTTTGATTCCGTTGCTGTGGAGTGTGTCGCATATTCTTTTAAAAGACTGGTTGTCGCCCAAACGCTTATCTATTTTATAATAATCACGTGTATCATAGCCGTGCTTTGTGCTTTCAAAAACAGGGTTGAATACTATGGCGTTAACCTTCAGCTTTTTATAATGGTCTATCCATTCGTAAATTTTATCAAGTCGGTACTCTTGTTTATTGTCGTTCATAATGGGAGCACCGCAGAACCCCAACGGGTAAATATTATAAATTATGCTTTCGTTGATAAAACTCATGGTACATAACCTCCGAATTAACGTATTTTACTGATTTTTGTTAAAGTTAGTCAATAACTTTTTATAGTTTAACATAAAATTAGCTATTGTGCAATAGTTTTCTATATGTTATAATATAAAGGCAGTATTAAAAATATACTTGGAGGGAAAAATATGAACATTTGGCATGATATGGATTCGTCAAGAATTAATGCTTTGGATTTTATGGTGGTAATTGAAATACCTAAGGGAAGTCAGTCTAAATACGAGCTGGACAAACAGACGGGATATTTGGTGCTTGACAGAATTTTGCATACTTCAACACACTATCCTGCCAACTATGGATTTATACCCAGAACATACGCTGACGACGGCGACCCTCTTGACGTACTTGTTCTGTGCAGTCAGGTTATGTATCCTCTTACAACCGTAAGATGTTATCCTATCGGAGTAATAAACATGATAGACAACGGAAAGAACGACGAAAAAATAATCGCCATTCCTTTTAACGACCCGTCATATAATACCTATTCCGATATTTCTCAGCTTCCAAAACATACCTTTGACGAAATGGCACATTTCTTTAAGGTTTACAAATCCCTTGAGAACAAGGAAACTGCTGTAGATGAGGTTCAGGACGCTGCCAAAGCAATTGAGATAGTTCATTCCTGTATTAAAAATTATAAAGAAAAATTTAATTGCTGATTTGCGTGAGTAAAAATAAAAGGCAAGACGTTTCAGCCTTGCCTTTGTATTGTTTAAAATTTATTTCGCATTTATATTTATAAATTCAGCTTTCAGCTTGGAATATAATATTTTTTGGCTTGAGTACAGACCGTAGTATCCAGAAAGCATATAGCTTACAAAAACTGCGGCGGCGAAATAAAGAAGTCCGCTTGTTCCGAATATCTCAACGCTGAGGATAATTGATGCAATGGGACAGTTTACAACTCCGCAGAAGGTGGCTGCAAGTCCTATTGCCGCACCGAACTGAGGGTCTATTCCTATAAGACTTCCGGTAAAATATCCGAAAGCGGTACCGATAAACATGGTCGGTACTATTTCTCCGCCTTTAAAGCCTGCCGCTATGGTTATTGCGGTAAATATTATTTTCATAATAAAATCAAACCAGTAAGCTTTTTCTCCTGCGAATATGCTTTCCACATATTCCATACCCGTTCCGTTAAAACGGTGTGTATTAATCAGGAGAGTAAGTATAATTATTATGCAGCCTCCTGCAAAAATCCGTATATAAGGATTTTTAAATATTTTTTTGAAAAGCTTTGCGGTATTTTTCAGTGTAATGCAGAAAATAATACTGACAACGGCACAAAGAGCCCCGAGAAATACAACTTTCAGCAATACTGTTATTTCAAGCTGCGGTATGTTTTCAATATTGAAAAATAAAGGGGACGCTCCCATTAATGAGGAAATAAAAAATCCTGATACGGAAGCTATCAGGCAAGGAACAAGAGCACTGTAGTAAAATACGCCGACACTTATAACTTCGATTGCAAAGATAACTGCGGTAAGAGGAGTTCCGAACAGCGATGAAAAAACGCCGCTCATTCCGCACATGATTACTATATGCATATCTTTTTCGTCCAGGCGGAAAAGACTTCCTATTTGCCGCCCGATACTTCCGCCAAGCTGTAATGCGGCTCCTTCCCTGCCGGCAGAACCTCCGAAAAGCTGGGTTATTACAGTTGATGCAAATATGAGAGGTGCAATAAGTATAGGCACTTCGTTATGAGTGCGAACAGAGCTTATAATTATGTTCGTGCCGGGGTCGTTCTTAAATTTTAAACTTCTGTATAAGAGGACTATAATAAGTCCGCCAAACGGAAGAAAATAGAGGAGAAAAGGGTTTGCGTTATGAAGTTCTGTGACATATTTAACGCTTTCGTGGAAAAGTCCTCCCGTTAAGCCGCCTGCACAGCCTGTTAGGGCAGCTATTACAAACCATTTGAAAAAAGTAAAAATATAATTTTTTATTGAAAAAATTTTCCTTTTAATGATAAGCTTAAAGTTTTCAGTAATTTCGCCTATTGGTTTTTTGCAGGCGAAAATGTGATTTTCGTTGTTTTCGGGATTCAAGACAAGCCCTCCCTGACATATTTTTTGTTTGAAACACGATAATTTTACCATTAAAACAGGATACAGTCAATTTTTATGTTTTAATAAAACATATTTAATAAATAGAGAGGAAGATAATAATGATGTTAAATAAAAGAAAAGTAGTTATTGTTGGTACGGGAATGGTTGGAATGAGCTTTGCCTACGCTCTTTTAAATCAAAATGTATGCGACGAGCTTGTTTTGATTGATATAAATAAGAAAAGAGCCGAGGGCGAAGCGGCAGACCTGAACCACGGAGTTGCTTTTTCTTCCAGCAGTATGAGAATTTATGCAGGAACATACAACGACTGCTCCGACGCAGATATTGTTGCTATATGTGCAGGTGCAAACCAAAAGCCCGGCGAGTCAAGACTTGAGCTTCTCCAAAGAAATACCGCTGTTTTTAAATCTATTGTAGGCCCTGTAGTCAGAAGCGGTTTCGGTGGAGTATTCCTTGTTGCCACAAACCCTGTTGATATTATGACAAGAATTACTTGCGAACTTTCTAATTTTAACCCGTCCAGAGTTGTAGGAACAGGTACAACACTGGATTCTGCAAGACTTCGTTATCTTGTGGGCGATTATTTTGGAGTTGATCCGAGAAATGTCCATGCTTATGTAATAGGTGAACACGGTGACAGTGAATTTGTTCCTTGGTCACAGGCTCTCATTTCAACAAAAAGAATTACCGATATCGTTGAAAAAAGCGGCGAGCAGTACAGCCTTGAGGATTTGGATAAAATAAGTTCAATGGTAAGAGGAGCTGCACAGCATATTATTGAAGCCAAGGGTGCTACCTATTACGGCATCGGTATGGCAATGGTAAGAATTGCAAAGGCAATTTTGCAAAACCAAAACAGTGTATTGACTGTTTCTGTAAGACTCAGGGGAGAATACGGTAAAAAAGGCGTATTTATAGGAAATCCGGCTATTATTAACAAAAACGGAGTTGACAGAACAATTGAACTTGAGCTTACTCCGGACGAACTTGAAAGAATGGAGAACTCCTGCAACTTGCTTGACGATTGCTTTAACAGTATTGAACTTATTTAATATTTATTATTAATATATTGTCTAAAAACGGAAAAAGAAGAAATTTCTTTTTCCGTTTTTTAATAAAAATGCTGATAAATAAGATGTATTAAGAATTAATTTTAAATTGAAGGATTGTTATTTAACCGATACAAAATATTAAATACAAAACAGATAAAATAAATAAAAAATTATAATAGATGTTGTATATTTTTATTGACAAATTTGATATATTTGATATATAATTAAGAAGATAAAAAGATATACTTTTTATTCCGAATACTGATTTTTACTTAAAAAGAACGGAGGTAATTGTTTTGAGGAAAGGATTAAAAAAGTGTGTTGCGATAATTCTTACTATCGCAATGTTGGTGTCCGTTTTGTCGGTATCCTTTGTTGCAAGTGCAGCTGAAGATACTGTTACAATTAACGGTCAGGAATTTAAGGTCGGCGACACAATTGAAGTAACAAAGGAAATTACAATTAACGACTATTGGATGCTGGATTCTCAGGTAAGCGTTCCATATGACAATACCGTTTTGGATTTTGTTGAGGGAACAGAAGCTGAAATGTTCCCGATGCTTGCAGGCCATGGTTTGATTTGGAATGATACCGGAGACGAGATAAGAATTACAGCTTCCGATGTAAACGGAATTGATTTTACAAACGGCGGAGTTCTTTATACTCTCAAATTCAGTGTTATCAGCGGTTCTGGTACTGCTGTAACAATCGACGAGAACCTTGAAGAAATTTCTACGTTCCCATTCCCGGGCGATCCTTCTTCTGATGAAAATAAGGACAAGCCTATTGATCCTGCGGATATCATTGTAGTTACAGACGGAAGCGGAAACATTGATACATCTAAAGGTTCTGAAAAGCCAACTGTTGTAGAAGATGCAAACAGCAGTGATACTCTTAATGTAAACGGCACAGAAGTATCTGTAGATGATACCATAACTCTTTCAAAGAAAATTCAGGTTAATGACAACTGGCTTATGAACGGTCAGTTTACAGTTAACTATAACCCTGAATATTTGAAGTTTGCACCTTCAACAGATGATGAAATGTTCCCTAATATTAACAGTCAGTTGGTATATAATGACGTAAAAGATGCTGAGGACAACAGCACAGGAGAAATTATTGTTACATTTACTGACTTTGAAAACGGATATGATTTTACAACAGAAAAATATCTGTATGTACTTCCGTTCACAGTTGTTAAGGGTTCTAAGGACGCTCAAAAGGTTACAGATGAGCTTCAGGTAATGTGCTCCTTTAACTTCCCGGGAGATCCGGCTACAGCCGGAAATGATGACGAAACAATGGTAAGTGTTTTGAATCCGGACACAAATGAAATTGCAGATGGCAAGGGTACTTCTCAGGAAGATCCTGTTGTTAACGATGTTATTGATAACAATATCGTTATTAACGGTGAAACATACTTGCCGGGCGACAAGATAAATCATTACTATAAAGTTCAGAACGCCTGCTGGATTGCAAACGGTCAGTTTGAAGTTATTTATCCAAGCGATGTTGTTGATTTTATTGTAGACGAAGCTACATATCCTGCAGTTGAAGCTGCCGGAATAAAGGTTGTATATAACGTATATGACAATCAGGACGGAACAAAAAGTGTACTGTTTAACTTTACAGCAGCTGCCGGAGGTCCAAAAGGTATTGACGTAACAACTGCCGCAAAGTTGTTTAACTTCTACTTTGTAGTAAAAGAAGACGCTCCTGCAGGTGATTACACTATTGAAACAGATATAGTTGAGATGTATGTATATACAACTCCGGGTGAGCCTGAGGAATTTGATGATACACTGATGAAAAACGCTGTAGAGGGCGACATAGTTAATGTTGGTTCTCAGGAAATTGTAACAGAGCTTTCAAAGATTGATACAGATAAGCTTCAAAAGTTGATTGATGAAGCAGAAGCAATCGACCCAACAGGATATACAGAGGGTTCTGCAAAGGCATTGGCAGACGCTATTGTACAGGGTAAAGATGCACTTCGTGAACCTACAGAAGAAAATGTAAATGCAGCTATTGCGGCTCTTGAAGCAGCTATTGCAGGACTGACAGTAGACACAGCAGCTCTTGAAGAACTTATTGATCAGGCAGAGGCTATTGATACAACAGGCTACACAGACGATTCAGCACAGGCATTGGCAGACGCTATCACAAAGGCACAGGAAGCTTTGGCAGTACCTACAGTTGACGGAGTAGCAGAAGCTATCACAGCACTTCAGGCAGCTATAGACGGACTTGCAGTTGATACAACAGACCTTGAAGCACTCATAGAGGAGGCAGAGGCTATTGATACAACAGGCTACACAGACGATTCAGCACAGGCATTGGCAGATGCTATCGCAAAGGCTCAGGCAGCTTTGGAAGCACCTACAGTAGACGGAGTAAAGGAAGCGGTCGAAGCACTTCAGGTTGCTAAAGACGGACTTACAGTAGATACAGCAGAGCTTGAGTCACTTATAGTCAAGGCTAATTCAGTAATAGAGAATAAAGATGTATATGACATTGATACTATTGAGACTCTTGAAGCCGCTATAGAAGCAGCGGAAGCTGTCTTGGAAGGCAATCCATCGATTGATGATGTAAATGCTCAGATAACGGCTCTTACGGAAGCTTTAAGCGGTATAAAACCTGATACTCAGGCTCTCCGAACAGCTATTGCGGCAGTTGAAGAATTTGAATATTTGACAAATCAAATATATTCACCAAAAAGCAGAGCTGAATTAAGTGAAAAAGTAAATGTTGGTAACGAAATTCTTGAAAGAATAAAAACAGAGTTTGTAACCTATGAAGAAGTTCAAAAAGCAGCAGATGATATCAATACTGCTATTAATAATCTTGTAAAAGGAGTTCTCCTTGGAAACGCTAATCGTGATGACAGAACAAATATTAACGACGTTACATGGATTCAGAAATATCTTGTAAAGATTATAGAAGAAGCTGAAATTGATAAGCTTGCAGCAGATGTCAATAAAGACAAAAAGGTTACAATAGTTGACGCAACCGAAATACAGCTTCGCCTTGCTGCAAACGATGATGACGAATATGTTTATCCGGATGAAGTATAATGATTGTGGTATCATTCGTTTATTGTATTGGTCTGTACACGAATGAAGAAGGAATCCTTTTGAGAACGGCTGATGTTGTTCAGGCTAATATGGCAAAGGCGACCGGAAACACTGAATATAGATTATCTAATTCTGCAGTATATGTAGAAATCAATGCTACTATTCAGGTGAAACCTACACTTCTTGCATTGCCACTGTTTGCTGATGTTGAAGGAAACCCCTCAACGAATCAAAAATGGTATACATTTGAATACAAATCAATAAAAGGCTATTAAGGAGAATGAAACGATGAAAAAACTTTTGTGCTTAATTACAGTTATATTTTTACTGTTATCAATGACTGCTTGTGGAAACTCTACACAGGAAGAAAACAACAACCCAAGTACTGATAATAGCCAAAGTCAGCAGTCCAACTCTGAAACGACCAATAACGAAAAAGATGATGATAGCAACGAAATCACATTCTCTTATTCGTACAAAGTTCCCGGCAAGAATATCGTAATTGATGTTCCGAACTATCAGGAAATGGAAAAAGGGTTTACCCAACTTTATATTCTTCACGGTGAAAAATATGTTGCTGTAACAGCAGCAAAAAACTCCACCGCAACAGATCTAAGTGTGGCTCATACGGATGCTTTTGCGAAATTTAAAGAAAACATTCAAAACTACAGCTATGTAAATTCCTTAAACGTTACTCAAGATGCAACAGAAACAATTAATGGTATTGAAGTATATAAGTACGAAGGAACAATGAACTGTGGAAAAGATACTATTTACGATGCATATGTTATTGGTTATTCTTTCGTGATGGACGGTGTTCCGTGTACTGTGACAGGTTCGGTTATCAACCAAGAACAACCTGCAGATATGATTGCTGAGATGAAAGCAACCGTTGAAGCGATGATTAAGACACTTAGAAGCGAGCGCTAATTACTTTTGGAGGGATGGAAGTGTTTGAAAAATTAAAAAAAGAGAATGGTTCTGTAACAATTGAAGCTACCATCTCTCTCTCTGCGTTTATGTTTGCTATTGTTACCATTCTGACAATAGTTAACGTATGTATTGTGCAAGCGAGAATGTCTTATGCTTTGAATATGAACGATGTGTCAATAATTCAGTATTTGGAATCCTTGCATTAAAAGATTAATGTAAAACAAAAAACAAACCGAGAACTGTTTCGGCAGCTTCTCGGTTTGTTTTTTGTTTAATAATGTAATTCAAATTTGGTATTAATGGAATAACGATTATTAGGCAGGTGGTTTGTATGGGAAACGGTAATATATATTTTGTTTAAGTACGGTTACCTTTGGGACGGAAACAACCTTGTCATCGAACCAAAGCAGGCAGAAATCATCAAGCATATATTTTCTGATGTTCTCTCAGGCAAAGGCGTAGAGACGATTGCCAAAGAACTCAACGCGCAAAATATACCGTCAAAGAAGGGCGGCCGCTGGACTCCTACCACGATTCGCGGAATCCTATCCAATGAAAAATATGTGGGAGATGTCATTTTCCAAAAAACCTATACCGATGAAAGACTTGCTCGGCACAGAAATACCGGACAGCAGGATATGTATATGGTTACTGAGCATCATCCGGCAATTATAAGCCGTGAGGATGTTGAGGCGGTACAGTGCCTTACGGCACAGAGATCCAAGGAGAAAGGCATTGAAAAAGGTGCCTCAAAATACCAAAAGCGATATGCTTTCTCTGGGAAAATCATCTGCGGTGAATGCGGTGATACCTTTAAGCGTCGTATTCATTCCGGTTCATATGAAAACTATGCCGCATGGTGCTGTAATACCCATCTTTCCGATAAGGCATCATGCTCTATGAAGTACATCCGGGATGATGCATTACAAATGGCTTTTGTAACCATGCTGAATAAGCTGATCTACAGCCACAAGCTGGTCTTGAAACCGTATCAGAGGACGATTGCAAACAATTCAAAGGACAAAGCACTTGGCCAGATTCAGCGGTTAGAGCGTTTACTGGAGCAGAACTTGGAGCAAAGAGAAACCCTCACCAAGCTTACGACCCAGGGATATATCGATCAGGTGCTTTATAACCGGGAAAACAATGCGCTTCTTGCCCAAGCGGATGAATACCGGGCAAACATAGAAGCCATTAACACAAATATGACCGGCGATGTATCGAAACTGAGTGAAACCGCAAAACTGCTTCGTTTTGCAGAACAAAGCGATATGTTGCAATCCTTTGATGAAACGCTCTTTACCAGCTTTGTAGATCACATTCAGGTATTCAACCGCAGTGAAATCTGGTTTGTTCTAAAATGCGGACTTACTCTCAAAGAAAGGATTGGTGAGTGAATGGGACATACACCTTTTGGCTACCGGATAGAAAACGGTGTCGCAGTTGTTGACAAGATCGATTCCGCACAAATCAAAACGCTATATTCCGCTTATCTCAGTGGGCTTTCTCTGGAAACCGCCGCAAATGAGGCCGGGATTAAAGCCTATCACGGAACGGTTAAGCGTATTTTGGAAAACAAGCGTTATCTTGGGGATGATTTCTATCCGCCCATTATTGACCGCAAAACCTTTTGTGCGGCTCAGGAGGAGAGAAAGCGCCGAGCCACAAAACTTGGCCGTGATTATCAAAAAAAGGAGCATCGCTCCATTCGGATACCGACCGTATTCACAATGAAAGCAGGCGTACAATATGACCCGAATCCCCAAAAACAAGCAGAATATCTCTACAGCCTAATTGAAAGTGAGGTGCTGTAAATGGGAAATGTTATGGTGATCCCCGCCAGAAGGCAGGTCGGAAACACTGTCCGCCAGGACACAAAACCGAAGCTTCGAGTCGCAGCGTACTGCCGTGTCAGTACTGACAGCGATGAGCAGGCTACCAGCTATGAGACTCAGGTTGCACATTATACGGAGTACATTCAAAAGAATCCGGAGTGGGAATTTGCAGGCATCTTTGCCGATGACGGTATTTCCGGCACCAATACAAAAAAGCGTGAGGAATTCAACAAGATGATTGAGGCTTGTGAAGCCGGAAACATCGACATGATTATTACCAAGTCCATCAGCCGCTTTGCACGAAACACGCTGGATTGCCTGAAATACATCCGAAAGCTGAAGGATCTGAATATTCCTGTTTTCTTTGAAAAGGAATCTATCAACACCTTGGACGCCAAGGGTGAAGTGCTTCTAACAATTATGGCTTCACTGGCTCAGCAGGAATCCCAATCCTTAAGCCAGAATGTAAAGCTCGGTCTTCAGTTCCGCTACCAAAATGGTCAGGTGCAAATAAACCACAATCGTTTTCTGGGGTACACAAAGGATGCAGACGGACATCTTATCATCGACCCGGAACAGGCCGAAGTGGTCAAACGCATATACCGAGAATACCTGGAAGGCTTGAGCATGGACAAGATTGCCGCCGGATTGGAACATGACGGTATTCTCACCGGAGCAGGAAAAACAAGGTGGCACACCAGCACCATCAATAAGATTTTGAGAAACGAGAAATATATCGGAGACGCTCTTCTGCAAAAGACCTACACAACCGATTTTTTGAGCAAAACTCGAGTAAAGAACAACGGCATTGTTCCGCAGTACTATGTGGAAGGCGACCATGAAGCCATTATTCCTCGGGATATTTATATGCGGGTACAGGAGGAGCTTGTCCGCAGACGTGTTATAAAAACCAGTGCCAATGGCAAAAAAAGAAGCTACAGCTGTAACCACTGCTTTTCACAGATTGTAGTTTGCGGCGAGTGCGGAGAGCTGTTCCGGCGGATTCACTGGAACAATCGTGGATGCAAATCCATTGTATGGCGCTGTATCAGCAGACTGGAACCCACCGGGCAGGAATGTCATGCCAGAACCGTCAACGAGACTATTTTGGAAAATGTGGTGTTGGCAGCCATCAATGAACTGCTGGGAGATAAGCAGGGATACCAAGAACAGCTTCAGCAGAATATAGCGGAGGCAATCCGTTCCGCCTCTACAGGGAAGGATGACATCGATGAAAAACTGATGACTCTTCAGCAGGAACTGATTCAAAAGGCAAACGACAAGGAAAGATACGATGCGGTTGCCGATGAAATATTACGACTCCGGGAACTGAAACAGCAAAATGCCATGGACACTGCCTCCCGCGACGAGCAGATTCGCCGTATCAATGAACTACAGGATTTCATCTGTACTCAGCCCACGTATCTGACCGAGTTTGACGAACATTTGGTAAAACGCTTACTGAAACAAATTATCGTATATGAAAATTATTTAAAAATAGAACTAAAATCCGGACTCAGTATTGAGATTGAAGGATAATACTTATAAACGCACAAGTCCCCCTCAGCCACAATGGTTGAGAGGGACTTGTTTCAGTTCAGTGTATTGCCGATTTAATTTTTTGAAAAACTGTTTTGAGAAAAATATTTATTTGAATAGGATTTATCTTATAAATATATAATTTGCTTCGTCTGTGAAATCTAACACTTAGGTTAAAAAATTCACAGTATATCTCGTTTGTGACAAATTCGATTTTGGATATATCCTGTTTCTATAAGTTATGTTTTATTCTGTCAGCTAATGTTATTTGGTTTTTCCTTTTCTTCTTCCTCTTGCTTCATAATTGCGGAATAACGCAAAAGCTGTTTAAGTGAATGGACTCCGAGCTTTGTGTAAATATTTCTGTTGTGGAAACGAACTGTAGATTCCTTAAGTCCTAACAAATTTACAATTTCCTTTACGGTTTTTCCGGAAATATACAGATTTAATATCTCCCTTTCTCTTTCTGTAAGGAATTTAAGACCGTTCTTGAAATCCTCGTAATCGTACGGATCGACTTCGTTCTTTCTGGAATAAGCCAGTCTCTCCACCTGCTGAACAGTTTCATTGTGTGCGTTCTGAATTTTTTCAAGAGAAGTCAGCATATCCGCCTTTTCTTTTTTTATTTCGTCAAGTGCAGCTTCATTGATACGATCCTGTTCGGCAAGAAAAGCGAACAGGTCATCTATTTCCAAAATGCCTGAATGTCTGTCGTATTCTTTTTGTTTGAGCTGTTCCAGACTCTTTTTAATAGGTGACAGATATCTGCGTGTAAAGAAATAACTGCACCCAATCGTTGCTGAGAGAATAAGCAGAACAAGCAGTAAAATTCGCAGTGTATCGTCTAAAACCCATTTGTCATAGTCTTGTTTTGGAATAAGTGTCGTAAGAAAAAAGCTGTCGCTGTTCCTGCATAGGTTAACTTGTTTTATTACACCGATATAAGACGAAGTATCTCCTCGGAATAACGTCAGTCCGCTGCCGAAAGAAGAGGAAACGTACATTCCGTCAGGTGATAAATAATATCCGTTTTTAATACCGCAGCTAAAGCTGTCTGCATTATTTATGCTTCCTTCGCTGCCTTTGTTAATCGTAAATACAGCGTGATCCAGCTTGGATGGCTGGCTGAATGTGTGCTTGAAATAACTCTCGCTGATCTCAAACCCGCACAGTCCGTATACTGTTTTGTCTTTGCCTGTAATCGGGATTGTCATTAACATAACTCTTTCCGATGTTCCCGTAAGAGTAAATATATCGGAGATGCGATATGCGCTGGTCAGGGGAAGTTGGGCACTGTCCGTCAGCTCGTTGTAGTTTGGAAATAAATCAGTATTAAACTCCAACCGCCATTTTCTGTGGGGCATAACGCCGTGTTCTTTTCCGAGCTGTGTGAGTCCCCGATAAAGCAAAATACCGGTATCCGAGTAATCTAAAGAACTGCGCTGCAAATACAAACCCGTGTGAGAGTTTTCGGCATTATCCGCATCCGCATTTACCGTTGCATTCAGAACAATAAAGGCTCCTGAACAGTTGGCTTCAAGAAGCTTTTGCCTGAGTATATCGAAAGTTGCTTCCTGAACAGCGGCAATGTTTTCCTCTGAATCCTTGATATCTGAAAAATCAATATGATTTTCTGAAAGGTAATTTTCAATAGCATCGGCAGTATCGACAGACAATTGAATGCTCATAACAGCCAATCCTTCAAAATGTGATTCAATTTGTCTGTGAAAAACATCAGCTTGGAAATCCAATGTTTCAAACGTTGTTTGCTCTGCGCCTGTAAATTGTCCTAATAACAGCAGTCCGGAAAACAGCAATGTCAGGACAAGCGCTACGAGGATAAACATATAGGC
>CALWIW010000005.1 GCA_944380855.1 uncultured Clostridia bacterium
GAATACATAAATTCCAACAAAAAACATTTGCCATAAAACCAATATAAAAAATACAAGGATTTTTTTGGAAATAAACGTATAATTAGTGTAAGGGGGCGATAAATATGGAAAACGGTGAAAGCAGCTGCCGCCGTTTCCTGCAGGGGGATAAATCCGCTTTTGATGAAATACTAAAGGAGTACCGCCAAAGTCTTACGTTTTTTATATACAGATATGTGAAAAATTATGATGAGGCGGAGGATATTGCTATAGATGTGTTTGTGGAATTTCTTGCACACCCTAAAAAATACAACTTTAAAACCAGCCTTAAAACCTATCTTTTTATGATAGGAAGATGCCGTGCCTTAGATTATCTCAGGCATAATAAAAAATTCATACATACAGGCCTTGATGAAGCTGACACGGTTTTATCTGATGAAAGTTCTTTGCCGGAAAATTTTATTATAGCCGAAAGAAACAAGCAGTTGAACGATGCGGTTAGTAGGCTGCCCGATGATATGAAAGCAGCGGTTCATCTTGTGTATTTTGAGGGGCTTTCCTATGAGGAAACAGGAAAGGTAATGAAAAAATCCAAAAAACAGGTAGATAATCTCCTTTACAGAGCGAAAGGAAAATTAAAAATTTCTTTGTCGGAAAAAGGAGTTGAGCTGTAATGAGAAACGAAGAAGAATTCAAGAGGGAAGTTTATAAAAGAACAGAGGAGAAAATAAAAAGGGAAAAACAGATAAGGAAAAAAGTGACGGCTTCTTTATGTGTTTTTATAGCTGTTTGCTGTGCCGCCGTGCCTGTTGTTATGAATATGAATTTTTCCCGGGAAAGCAACGAATGTGTGAATAACAGTTTGAATATTGACGAAAATATTCCCGAAAAAGGGAATGAAAACGCAACGGAAATAACCGATAGTCAGATAGAAATTGATATTGATTATAACGAGCAGCAGGAGGAAAACCAGGAAACCTTCTCTGAACCTTTGGTTATAATCAGGAACAATGAAAGCGGAGAAATACTGACTGTTCCGCCAGAGAAAACAGCGGAGCTTTTTAACTTGCTTGAAAGTGCCTGCGATATAAAGAATACAGGGGAAACAAAGGGGAATGTGAAATACTCGGTAACGATTTCAAGCTCCACGGGAGAGGAAAACTATTTAATATCCTCTGATGGCTGTATAATGAAAAACAATGACGGGCAATGGAAAAAAATATCAGAGGATAAACAAATGAAAATAGAAAAATTTATTTCCAAAAATTGTGCTAAAGTTTAGGAAGGGGGATATTTATGAAAAAGATTATTTGCTTTGTGCTGACAATTATTTTTATTTTAAGCGTTGCGGGCTGTTCAACACCGTCTGTTGATGAAAAAAGTCTTACCGTTGGAATAAAACCCTCTGAGGTTGAGAGAAAGAATTTTGACGGAGATTTTACAAAAATATATGCCGACTTTGCAGTTGAAAGCTTTAAGAATTTTTATGATAAAGAAAATAATTCCGTGATTTGTCCTGTTTCTGTAATGCTGGCACTTTCCATGGCGGCAAACGGTGCCGAGGGGGAAACTTTGGAAGAAATGAAAAATGTTCTGACAGACGGTATGGAGATTGACGCTCTCAATGAGAATCTTTATGTTATGTCAAAATATTTAACAGAGGGCGACAATTCCATGGATATAGCTAATTCTGTATGGATAAGGGACGAAGAAAACCAAATTCAGGTAAAAGAGGAATTTCTGCAAACAGCAGTCGATTACTACAAGGCACAGGTTTTTAAAGAGCCTTTTAATCAGCAGACAGTTACGGATATAAATAACTGGGTAAAAGAAAAAACAGAGGGCATGATAAAGGGAATTATAGACAGCATCGAAAATGACGTAATAATGTACCTTATAAATGCCGTGACCTTTGACGCAGAATGGGAAAAAATTTATTTTAATACGGATATTATTGACAAGACTTTTTATAACAGCGACGGAAGTCAAACTGAAAGAGAGTTTATGCGTTCTGATGAATGGAAGCACATACGCTATAAAGGATCAGAGGGTTTTATAAAAGACTATAAAGATGAAAAATTCAGCTTTGTCGCTTTGCTTCCTCCCGCAAATATGAAAATTGATGAGTTTATACAAAGTATGGACGGGGCTTCACTTACAGATGCTTTGGAAAACTATCAGGAAAAAAGCTTTACCGCATATATGCCGAAGTTTTCATGTGAATACGAGATAGAGCTTAAAGAGCCTCTTATAAACATGGGAATGGAGAGAGCCTTTGACAGCGGTAACGCACAGTTTGAAAAAATGTGTGTGTCAACAAGCGGAAACGTATATATAGGCCGTGTGCTTCATAAAACCTTTATATGTGTTGATGAAAAAGGAACAAAGGCGGGAGCAGCCACAGCAGTTGAAATTAAAAATGAAATGGCAGCGGAGATGACCGGAGAGATAGTTTTGGACCGTCCTTTTGTGTATCTTATTATTGATAACGAAACGGGAATTCCGTTGTTTATGGGTCAGATATTAAATTTGAATTGATAAAATAGTAAGAGGAACAGAAAAACCGCAGTTCACTAAGAACCGCGGTTTTGGTTTATAATTTAAAAATAAAAATTTTATGTGATGAACCCATGCAGGTCAGATATAAAATAAAGGTGTCGCCCGCCTTGAAACGACGTTGATTTTTAAGGTTAACCTCAGCAAGGCGGATTTAAAAAAATTAAAATTCGAGTTTCTTTTCAATGTAGGAAACAAGGTCGGAAATTGCAATTCTTTCCTGTGCCATTGTATCTCTGTCACGAACTGTTACACAGCCGTCTTCAACAGAGTCAAAGTCATAGGTAATGCAGAAAGGTGTTCCTATTTCGTCCTGTCTGCGGTAACGCTTGCCGATTGAACCTGCATCATCATACTCAACCATAAAGTGCTTTGCAAGCATTTCTCTTACTTCTTCTGCCTTGTCGCCCAGCTTCTTGGAAAGAGGGAGAATTGCAGCCTTGTAAGGAGCAAGGGCAGGGTGAAGACGGAGAACAACTCTTGTGTCGTTTTCGCCTACTTCTTCCTCGTCGTATGCGTCGCAGAGGAATGCCAAAGCAACACGGTCAGCACCGAGAGAAGGCTCAACAACATAGGGAACATAGCGTGTGTTGTCTGTTGGGTCAAAGTAGTCAAGGCTCTTGCCTGAGTGGTTGATATGCTGTGTAAGGTCATAGTCGGTTCTGTCAGCGATACCCCAAAGCTCGCCCCAGCCGAACGGGAAGAGGAATTCAATGTCTGTTGTTGCCTTTGAATAGAAAGAAAGCTCTTCCTGCTCGTGATCTCTAAGACGAATGTTCTCTTCTTTTAAGCCGAGATTTAAAAGCCAGTTCTTGCAGAAGTCCTTCCAGTAGTAGAACCACTCAAGGTCTGTGTCAGGCTTGCAGAAAAATTCAAGTTCCATCTGCTCGAACTCTCTTGTTCTGAAGGTAAAGTTTCCGGGAGTAATTTCGTTTCTGAAAGACTTACCGATCTGAGCAACGCCGAATGGGATTTTCTTTCTTGTTGTTCTTGCGATATTAGCAAAGTTTACGAAAATACCCTGTGCTGTTTCAGGTCTTAAATAAAGCTCGTTCTTTGCGTCCTCGGTAACGCCCTGGAAAGTTTTGAACATAAGGTTAAACTTTCTGATGTCTGTGAAGTTTGTGCCGCCGCAGTCAGGGCAGGAAATGTTGTTTTCTTTAATGAAATCAGCCATCTGCTCCAATGTCATGCCGTTAGGGTCGGCACCGAAGTCCTCGATAAGTTTGTCGGTACGGTGACGTGTTTTACAGTCTTTGCAGTCCATAAGAGGGTCGGAAAAACCGCCTACGTGACCTGAAGCCACCCATGTCTGGGGGTTCATAAGGATTGCAGAGTCAAGACCTACGTTGTACTTGCTTTCCTGTACGAACTTTTTAAGCCATGCCTTTTTTACGTTATTTTTAAACTCAACACCGAGAGGGCCGTAATCCCAAGTGTTGGAAAGTCCGCCGTAAATTTCAGAGCCTGAGTAAACATAGCCCCTGTTTTTGCATAAAGCAACAATTTTTTCCATTGTTTTTTTACTGTTATCCATTGCCTGTTCCTCCATAATTTTTATAACAGAAGTATACCTATTAATAGTACATTTTAGCAAACGTAATGTCAAGGAGATTTTGAGTTATTTTAGCTTTTCCTGCAATAAAATTCATGTTTCGGCAGAAAAAATCTAAAAACTTACTTGTTGTTTTATGATAATATGTTATAATTAGTTTAAATAGGATTATAGCTTAGGATAAGTTGTAATGAAATGTGAGGAGGTTTAAAATGATAATTCACGATATTTCCAGGGATTTAAACGGGTGCGAAGTGTATCCCGGCGACCCGGAAACAAAAATTCATTTTGTGAAACATCTTGATAAGGGTGATCCTTATACTCTTTCCGTGTTTGGAACCTGCTCCCATGCCGCGACCCATATTGACGCACCAAGCCACTTTTATCCTGAGGGATATACTCTTGACCAGCTTCCCCTCTCTGTATTTTACGGAAAGTGTACGGTTGTTTCCATAAACGGAGTTCTGACCGGTGAGGATATGGAAAAGCTTTTGCCATACTGCAAGAATAAAATTTTGCTTCACGGAAAAGGAAAAGCCTTTATTTCGTCAAGTGCCGCAATAGTCCTTGCTGAAAGCAATGTTGTGCTGGTGGGAACGGACGCCTTGTCCATTGCTCCCGACTTTGATGAAGAAAAAACCCATTTAGAACTTGCTAAAAGCTCTATCGCTGTTTTGGAGGGGCTTGACCTTGAGGGAATAGAGGACGGCGAGTATGTATTAAGTGCTTTCCCTATAAAAATATCACAGGTAGAGGCAGCTCCGTGCAGAGCCGTGCTTTTCCAGCAGGAAAAAGGCTTTTAAATTTTGAAATTATTTATTTGTATAGATTTAGAGGGTGATATAAGGTGAAAAAAGTAATATCTTTGTCTGCTGCACTGGTTATCTTGTTGTCAACGGTGTTTCTGTTTTCCGGCTGCAATTGGGGAGGAATAGAGGTTACATCCCTGTTGTCAATAGACAGTAATTTCAGCGGAATCAGAGAGGTATCCTTTACTGTTCCCAAGTCAGCATATTCGGAAAATCTTGACGATATGATTAAAGAGGCGGCACCTGTTACAGAGGACGGCTCGGTTGCAATTAAATCCACCGTAATGGAAGAGGGAAATGTAAAATATACTCTTACCGTTGCTTTTTACTCCCAAAGCGAGTATGCTTCAAAGATTGAAAGCATAGTAGGAAGAGATGTTTCCGTTAATTTGGCTCGTCCCGACAATGTAATGGCAAAGGGAACAAGGTTTACCGAGGATTTTGATACGGTGGAATTGCTTAGATGGCTTGAACCTGTTTTGGAGGAGGACGACAAGACTTTCGGAATGAATCTTGACTGTAAGATGGTAAATGTAGAAATAGACGGAATTGAATACAATACCTCGTCTACTGTAAACATTAACTCTATTGAGGGTCAACCTATACAAGCTGCAAAGATATATACAAAGAATAATAAGGACGGAACCTTTGACAGAACCTTTACAATTTTTGTCAGCACTAAAGTATATAGGGATATGGGCACAAAAATTAATGAGTTTTTTGAAAATGCCACTATAACCGACCTTGCCGACAGCACCCAATGGGTTCAGGCAGAAAACAGCCAGAAATACACGGTTGTTTATACAGGTCTTGATATTCAGCAGCTTCAAAATGTTACAAACAGTATTTTTTCTGTAAGCGATATTGAAGTATCCTACAGTGACACCGATAACAGCAGTACGCCTTTTATTGAGGGACTGTCCTTTGATGAAAAGCTGAATCTTAATGCTTATTTGGGCGAAAAAAACGGTAATGTTGAGATATCCTACGAATACGAGCTTCCTGAGGAAACGACCCACGGAACCGCCGCGGTTTTAAACAGGGGAATTTGGGAAACTCAGGGCGACTGGAACGGCAATATTTATTCCGTAAATTCCGAGAACAATATTTTAAATGTGTCTGTAAAGGACGGAATAGAATTTCCTTTGGAGAAAATAGAGTATACTCTCGAGAGAATAGGAGAGGATAACTACCGCAGAGTTACCGAAATTTACTACAAAAAAGACGAGGAGACAGAGTTTTCCGGTGCTGAGTATGCCTGCAATTATTTTGTAAATAAGGGAGCAGACGCAAAAACCAGAACCGAGGAAGAATTTGAGGTTTGCAGTCTTTCTGTTAAAGGCTCGGCTATAGAACTGAGCTTGGCGGAAGCGGAGCTGTTCGGCGGCGGAAATTATTTCAGTCAGACAGTAAACAATCCTGCTTTGGACATAAGAACTCTTACGGAAATAAGGGACTATATTTATATAGCTCCGCTGCTTGCCGAGAAAAACAAGGAAGTACCCGTTTATTACACTGTAAAGCAGGGGGATTATAAGGTAAATTACCTTTCCGGAACAGGCTGCAAAGAGGCTGTAAAGAATGAGGACGGCAGCTTGACCGTAGAAATAAAAGACGGTATGTCGGATATTTATATTGTTCAGTCAGTTCCTCATGTGGGAAAAATAATAATATATGTTGTGCTTTCTCTCTTGATTTCTGCCGGTGCTTTGTATGTGCTGAGAAAGCTTTACTACAAAAACAAAAGACTTGAAATACTTGCAAAGAAAAGGGGCGAAGAGGAAAGACAGGAATTTATTAAGGTTTCTCAGCTTTCATCTTTTAAGAAAGGTCAAAAGCTTTTGAAAAAGACAGGAAGTAAGATTAAGACTAAGGGAAAGGCTTTTTCCGATTCCCGAAAGAAAAAGCAAGAGGACAGAATCAAAAAAAGAGAGCTTGAGTATTATAACGACGAGCTTTACGACGAATATGACAACGATGACCTGTAAAATTTAAAATTGTATCGGCGTATTGAGTTTTTACCCATATGCCGATATGTTTTTTGAAAAGGAAGAATAAAAATGTATAAGATAGTGGTTTTTGATTTGGACGGAACATTGGTTAATTCTATTGCCGACCTTGCTCAAAGCGTTAACAAGGGACTTAAAAAGTGCGGACTTGAGGAACATTCCGTTGAGGAGTTTCGGTTTTTCGTGGGAAACGGCAGAGAGGTTATGCTGAAAAAAGCCATGGGAGAAGAAAATTACAGTGACGACAAAAAGGCAGAGATTGTCAGAAATACTTTTGACATGGAATATGCCGCCCACAGTCTTGACAATACAAAGCCTTATGACGGGTGCATAGGGCTTTTAAAGGAGCTTGATAAAAAGGGAATAAAAACAGCGGTGCTTTCTAACAAGCCTGACGAGTTTGTAAACCGTCTTGTCTGCACATTGTTTCCCGGTCACAGCTTTGCCGCCGCATGGGGACAAAAAAGCGAATACAAAAGAAAGCCCAGCGGCGAGGGACTTTGTGCCATGCTGAAAATTTTGGGATTTGAAAAAAAGGATTGCCTTTATGTAGGCGACAGCGATGTGGACGTTTTCACGGCAATAGACGCAGGCGTTGATATGTGCGGTGCCGAATGGGGCTTTAGGGACAAAGAGGAGCTTATAAACGCAGGGGCAAAAAAGACCTGCAAAACACCTTTGGAGCTTATGAATTTTATAGAATAATCAGCGGAAAGAAGTGCCTTTTTGATGAATAATCAACAGAACAAAAATATTTCAGGGAGAAATTTTCAAAAAGAAATGGACAGCCTTTTGGATACTTTAAAAAAAGCAGGAGAACGAAAGAAGCTTTTTCTCCATTGCTGCTGTGCTCCTTGCAGCAGTTATGTTTTGGAGTATCTGTCAGAATATTTTGATATTACAGCTTTCTTTTATAATCCGAATATTGACGGTGAAAAGGAATATATTTACCGCCTCAATGAACTGATAAGATTTATAAAGGAAAAGAGCTTTGAAAATAAGATAGATATAGTAAAGGGAGATTATAATCCCAAAGAATTTGAAAATATCGCCAAAGGCTATGAGGACTGTAAAGAGGGAGGTGCAAGATGTCTGCGGTGCTTTGAGTTAAGACTGAGGAAAACAGCCGAGCTTGCAAAAACATATGATGCAGATTATTTTGCCACCACATTGACTGTAAGTCCTTTAAAAAACGCAGCGGCAATAAACGCAATCGGGGAAAGGCTCGGAAAAGAATACGGTATAGCTTATCTTCCGTCAGATTTTAAAAAGAAAAACGGTTATAAACGAACCATAGAGCTTTCAAGAGAATACGACTTGTACAGGCAGAATTTCTGCGGCTGTGCATATTCAAAAGAGAAAATATAATAAAAATGCGTGCCGAAAATATCAGCGGTACGCTTTTTATTTAATTTCAAACATTGATTGCTGTTTGATTATATATAAAAAGAAAAATCAATTGGTATTTTGAATATATTTTTTAAAATTTTTTTGTGTAATTTATATATTGCGTAACATTAAAACATGGTGTATTATGGTATCGTAGGTAGCTGTATGCAGCATTATGTATAAAGATTGTTGTGATTAAAAGGAGAGAGTAAGATGAAGAAAAAGAGATTTTTAAGCGTTCTCATGAGCGGCTGTATGCTTATGGGCGGGGTAACCCCTCTTTTGGGAGTATCTGCCGCAGAAACAAAAGCCTATGACGGTTTTGTAGACGACACCGCCGCAACCGGAGAAGCTGCCGACATACCGTCGTGGGGGGCTTTGCCCAATGACGCACAGCTTAAATATCATAAGGACGGCTTTGCGGTATTTTGTCATTTCGGCCCGAACACATTCAATGGTATTGAATGGGGCGAAAACTACGGTGAAAAAAAACCAAATGAAATTTTTACATTTGCCCAGGACGCAGATTTTGACGCTGAAACAATTGTAAAGACAGCCAAGGAAGCCGGTGCCGACAGACTTATGATAACTGCCAAGCATCATGACGGTTTCTGTATCTGGAATTCCGATACTACAAATTATGATATTGCGGAAACAGACTACTTTAAATACCACCAAGAGCTTGGTGACGGCAATGGAGATATTCTTGAAGAAATTTCAGATGCCTGCACAAAATATAATCTTGACATGGGACTTTATCTCTCGCCGTGGGATATTCATGAGCAGAACTACGGCTGTTTTGGCGACGAAAATAATAACCCCAGCGACAACGGTGCATATACAGATTATAACGAATTGTATCAGGCACAGATAAGAGAAATCTGCACTGCCACAAAAGAAGACGGTTCCTTCAAATACGGCAACAACAACCCCAACCGTTCCGGCGACAGATTTGTTGAATGGTGGATGGACGGTGCTACAGGAAGCGGTGCATACTATCAGACATATGACTGGGAGGGAATTTTCTCTGCTATAAGAGATACAAACCCCGATTGTCAGATATTCGGTACTCATAAGGCCGGAGCAGAGCTGGGCAGTACAGGCGGTATTCACTGGATTGGAAACGAAGCCGGCATAGCTGCCATTGAAACCTGGGCAAAGGTTAACAAGGGTGAAAGTTATGAAGATAAAAATCTGTATCCGAGAGGCGAAGGCGGAGCTATTATCGGAAAGGCAGAGGGAAACAAGTGGAGCGTTCCTGAGGCTGACGCTAAGCTTTTAAACGCAGGCTGGTTCTGGAGTCAGTCAAAGCAAAACTCACTGCTTTCTATGGAAAAGCTTGGGGATATGTACTTTAACACCATCGGCAGAGGTGCTGTTTTGCTTCTCAACGTATCACCGAACAGTTCAGGTACACTTGATGAGAACCAAAAGAACCGTCTCCTTGAATTCGGTCAGTCTGTAAAAGATATATACACAACAGATCTGACAGAGGCAGAGGGCGTTACTGTTTACGCAGATTCTATTTATAAGAATTCAGAGTCTTACAAGCCGTCAAACCTCATTGACAAGTATACTCTCAACACTTCTGTTACCAAGGAAGAGAGAGTTTACGATGAAACCTGCTGGGCTCCTGCTGACGGTGAAAAAGATGGTACAGTAATTATTGATTTGGGTTCAGAGCAGACCTTTGATACAATTAAGATTGAAGAATATATTCAGAAAGGTCAGAGAATTTCTGCGTTTACCATTGAATATATGGATAACAGAGGTCAGTGGAAAGAGTTCTATTCAGGTAAGACTATTGGTTCACAGAGCGTTACAAGACATTCTCCTGTGACAAGTTCGCAGATAAGAATTACAGTTAAATCTGATTATGCAACGCCTGTTCTCAATGATGTGGGTATTTACAAAGGACCTGAAACCTTCCAGCTTCCGGAAGAAAACAATATAGACCTGATAGTTGACGAAAGCTTGCTTGATTATGTTTCAATCAAAGACGCAACAAGGACAGGTACATGGCAGACAGCTGACAATACACATTTCTGGTCAGCAGGAACAAATTCATATGCAACATTTAAGTTTACAGGTACCGCTTTCTATGTAAAGGCTATTGAAGACCCGAATCACAGCTCCTTTGAGGTTGTTGTTGACGGAAAGTCCCTTGGTACGGTAAACTTGAATAGTACAAAGAGAACTGAAAATAAGATTGTTTATTATTCCGACGACATAGGTTACGGCGAACACACTGTAGAAATTAAAACTCTTAATTCCAGCGGAAAGACTTGTGTAGATATTTACGGAATTTACGGACTGAACATTGAAGAAGGAATTTTTGAGGTTGGAAATCTTACATATGATGTTGCGGAAACTGATACAATTACCCTTGAGGTAGTACGTAAACACGGAAGCACCGGAGCGGCAACAGTAAACTTCAGTACAACTACCGGAAGTGCACAGCAGAATATGAATTACGAGTACAAGGACGGTACTTTGGAATTTGCAGACGGTGAAACCTCAAAAACCATTGATGTAAAGATTTACGCTCATAGGGATACCACATCAACGCTCAACTTCTACCTTGATATAAACACACCTTCAGGTGCATATCTCGGATTAGATACCAGAGCGGTTATAAATATCCATCCGGCTGATAAAACAGCTACAATTGATTCCCTGAAAGAGCTTATTACAGAGGCATCTAAGCTTTTGGAAAATCCGATGATTACTGAGGAAGCAAAGAATTATATATCTGAAAAAATTACATTTGCACAAAATGCCGCAAATCAGGCAGACGCCGAGCAGTCAGTATACGGCGGAGCTTATACAGCTTTAAAAATGGCTGTAGATAAAGCTTATGAGGAAATGAGCAATGTGCTTACCCTGCCCGCAGAAGCAGGCAATACAGTGGAATATGAAGCTGAAAACGGACAGCTTGTTCCCACTGTTGCAGATAACAAGCATCTCCATACAAAGGAAAACTCAAATGCTTCCGGCGGTGTTATGCTTGACTGGTATATGGCAGGAGATAAGGTTATAATCCCGTTCTATGCTGAAAAGGCAGGCACTTATAATATGACTGTATATGCTGAGTGCGGAAGAGTAGAGGGAACAAATAATCCAAACAAGCTTTTGATAAACGGAACAAATATTGAAGAACAGACAGCTCAATTCTATGGTTCGGCAAATCCTGCTATCAAACCATATGAATTGCAGATTGTTGTTACAAAGAGCGGTTATGGTGAAATTGTATTCACTGCACAGGAAGGATACGACGGCCCTAACATGGATAAGCTTGTATTCTCTTTGGATGTATCGGTAACAGTTGATAAGACAGCTCTCGATGCAAAGATTAAAGAGGCAGAAGCTATCGAAAATGTTTACACAGTAAACAGCTTTAAGGTTCTTACAGACGCTATAACAGCTGGTAAGACAATACTTGATAAGGACGATGCTCAGCAGACAGAGGTTGATAATGCTGTAGAAGCTATCACAAGTGCAATCGAAGCATTGGCATATAACCATGGTGACGTAAACCACGACGGAAACATTACTGTAATTGATGCTACTGACATTCAAAAACACCTTGTTCGTATAGAGATGGATAATTTTGATGCTGTTCTTGCCGATGTAAACAGCAACGGTACTGTCAGCATTATGGACTCTACAATACTCCAGCTTTTACTCGTTGGTAAATATACGGTAGATGACGACGGTAACATTATAAAATCATAATAATGCTTCGTAGGTTGGTTCTGACATAGTTTTCTAAAAATTAATTGTCAGTTAGTCGGTTAAAAAGTAAATTGAAATAAATGTTTGCCGGGGAATTCAGCAATGAGTTCCCCGGCAAATTTATTCATTGAAAGTTTTTCCGCAGCTTCTCACCCTATAACCTTTTTATACAAAAAATCACGGACAGAGTTATATTCTCTGTCCGTGATTTGATTAGAACGACTTTTGGATAAGTCTTTTTATTTTAAACGCTTTACAGCATTAAAATAAACTGTATTTAAATTTCTACTTCGCCCTCAAATACAAGACGTGCGTCGCCTGTCATGTATACGGTATCGTCTGTGTATCTGATTGTAAGCTCTCCGCCCAGAAGCTTTACGGTGATATCTTCGTCCTTCTTGCAGATTCCGTTTTCGCAGGCTGCAACAACTGCTGCACAAGCACCTGTTCCGCAAGCCAATGTTTCGCCGTTGCCACGCTCCCAAACACGCATTTTAAGGGTCTTATTATTGATAACCTTTACAAACTCTGTGTTTACTCTGTCAGGGAACATTTCATGATTTTCAAACTTCTTGCCTACTGTTTCAACGTCCATACCGTCAACATTGTTTACGAATATTACGCAGTGTGGATTTCCCATGGAAACACAGGTGATGTTGTAGGTTTCGCCGTCAATCTCAACAGGCTTATTGATAACTGTTTCGCTGTCTGCTGTAACAGGAATATCTGAAGCCTTAAGGCTTGCCTTGCCCATATCAACTCTGAGGCGTGTTACTCTTCCGTCCTGTGTATAGGCTTTCAGATTCTTAATGCCGCTGAGAGTTTCGATTGTAAGCTCTGTTTTCTCGTTTATATCAAGGATACCGTGGTCATAGAGGTACTTTGCTACGCAGCGGATGCCGTTGCCGCACATTTTGCCCTCTGTACCGTCGGAATTAAACATCTTCATTTTAGCGTCGGCGACCTTTGAAGGTGCAACAAGGATAAGACCGCTGCCGCCGATACCGTGATGTCTGTCGGAAAGTCTTACTGCAAGGCACTCAGGATTGTTAATCCATGACTGCTCAAATGTGTTGCAGTAGATGTAGTCGTTTCCTGTTCCCTCCATCTTGGAGAACTTGAGCTTCATTCTCTCTGCTCTCATGTTGTTAATATCAACAAGCTCTGTGCTCATCTGAGAATAACGGCTCTTAAGGCAGTCTGCCAAAGCGTTGGCAGTATCAATAGAAGTAAGGCAAGGAATATTTCTCTCAACTGTCTTTCTTCTGATTTTAACTGAATCTCTTGTTGGGATTCTGCCCTTTGAAGATGTGGAGATAACGTACTGAATCTTTCCGCTTTCAATAAGTGTGAGTGTATTTTCGTCGGATTCGTGAATCTTCTTAACAGGTGTTGCGTCGATACCGTAATCCTTGAGAACTGCTGTTGTTCCCTCTGTTGCGTAAATCTTAAATCCAAGGTCAGCATACTTTCTTGCAACGTCGCCGATTTCAGCCTTGTCGGAATCTCTTACTGTGATAAATACGCCGCCTGTCTTGTTCATCTTGTAGCCTGCTGCGATAAGACCCTTGTAGAGAGCTTCTTCCAAAGTTCCTGCAATACCCAAAACCTCACCTGTTGACTTCATTTCAGGTCCCAAGTGGTTATCAACGTTTATAAGCTTTTCAAAGCTGAATACAGGAACCTTAACTGCAACATAGCAGCTCTTCTTGTAAAGGCCTGTGCCGTAACCCATATCCTTGAGCTTCTCGCCAAGCATTGCTCTTGTTGCAAGCTCAACCATAGGAACGCCTGTAACCTTGCTGATGTAAGGGATTGTTCTTGAAGAACGTGGGTTAACCTCGATTACGTAAAGCTCGTTTTCATAGATAAGGTACTGAATGTTAACAAGACCCTTTGTATTGAGGGAGATTGCAAGGTTCTTTGAACTTTCAACAATCTTCTTTGTCATTTCGTCAGAGATATTCCATGCAGGATACACAGCAATAGAGTCGCCGGAGTGGATACCTGCACGCTCAACGTGTTCCATGATACCCGGGATAAGCACGTCTTCGCCGTCGCAGATTGCGTCAACCTCAAGCTCTGTACCGCTTAAATATTTATCTATAAGAACAGGGTTTTCAATATTCTGTGCAAGAATAATTGCCATGTATTCCTTAACGTCAGCCTCGTTGAAGGCGATAATCATGTTCTGACCGCCGAGAACATAGGAAGGTCTCAAAAGTACCGGATATCCGATTTTCTCTGCAACGCCGAGAGCTTCCTCTGTAGACATAACTGTCAAGCCCTTTGGACGTCTGATGTGGTGCATTTCAAGAAGCTCGTCGAAACGTTCTCTGTCCTCAGCCATATCAATAGCGTCTGCGGAAGTACCGAGAATCTGTATACCGTTGTCATTGAGGAACTTTGTAAGCTTGATAGCTGTCTGACCGCCGAAAGCTACAACTACGCCGATTGGGTTCTCCGTCTTGATAATACCCATAACATCCTCGTTGGTGAGCGGCTCAAAGTAAAGTCTGTCAGCTGTGTCAAAGTCTGTGGAAACTGTTTCAGGGTTGTTGTTTACAATAACAACGTCGTAGCCGGCTTTCTTCAAAGCCCATACGCAGTGAACTGAAGCGTAGTCAAATTCGATACCCTGACCGATTCTGATAGGTCCTGAACCGAGAACCATAATTGTCTGCTTGTCGCTGTTTTTCTCTTTGATAAACTCCTCAGCTTCGTTTTCCTCATCAAATGTTGAGTAGAAGTAAGGTGTTTCAGCTGCAAACTCTGCGGCACAGGTGTCAACCATTTTATAAACAGGAACAAGTGGCTTTTCAATCTCCTTGCCTGTAAACTGCTTTATTGTTCTGTCAAGGAAGCCGTAATTTTTAGCTTTCTCGTAAATCTCTTCGTTAAGCTCCCCTGATTTCATAACCTTGCTGATTTCTGCAAGATTTTGGAACTTGCTGAGGAACCATTCGTCAATCATTGTAATTTCGTGGATTTTCTCAACGGAAATTCCTCTTTTGATAGCCTCGTATACACAGAAAATTCTCAGGTCGTCACAAACATGAAGTCTTTCCTCAATTTCTGCGTCTGAAAGCTTAGCAAAATTCTTGTCGTCCAATGTATCGTGGGAAATTTCAGCACCTCTTACAGCCTTCATTATAGCCTGCTCAAAGGACGGAGCGATAGCCATAACCTCACCGGTTGCCTTCATCTGTGTGCCAAGCTGACGCTTTGCGTAAACAAACTTGTCGAAAGGCCATTTCGGGAACTTAACAACCACGTAGTCAACGGCAGGCTCGAAGCAAGCGTATGTTGTGCCTGTAACTGCGTTTTTGATTTCGTCAAGTGTATAGCCGATTGCAATCTTTGCAGCAACCTTTGCGATTGGGTAACCTGTAGCCTTTGAAGCCAAAGCAGAAGAACGGGAAACACGTGGGTTAACCTCGATAACCGCATACTTCATGCTCTCCGGGTCAAGGGCAAACTGGCAGTTACAGCCGCCTTCTACGCCCAAAGCCTCAACCATGTCAAGAGCTGCTGTTCTCAGCATCTGATATTCCTTTGTGGAAAGGGTAACGGCAGGAGCAATAACAATGCTGTCGCCTGTGTGAACGCCAACCGGGTCAAAGTTTTCCATGGAGCAGACTGTAATTGCATTGCCTGCACTGTCTCTGATAACCTCGAACTCGATTTCTTTCCAGCCGGAAACGCATTTCTCAACAAGAACCTGATGAATCGGAGAAAGCTCAAGTCCGTTGCCTGCGATTTCTTTCATCTCTTCTACATTGTTAACGATACCGCCGCCTGTTCCGCCCAGGGTGAAAGCAGGTCTGATAATAACAGGGTAGCCGATTTTCTCTGCAAATTCCAAAGCGTGTTCAACGCTGTGAACAACCTCTGATGGGATACAAGGCTGATTTATGGACTCCATTGTGTCCTTAAACATCTGTCTGTCCTCTGCCTTGTCAATTGTTTCAGGCTTTGCACCCAAAAGCTGAACGCCGTACTCGTCCAAAAATCCCTCTTTTGCCAGCTGCATGGAAAGGGTAAGACCTGTCTGTCCGCCGAGAGTTGACAAAACGCTGTCCGGACGTTCTTTTCTGATAATTCTTTTTACAGTTTCAAGGGTCAAAGGCTCGATATATATTTTATCTGCCATTGCGTTATCGGTCATGATTGTTGCCGGGTTGGAGTTTACAAGGATAACTTCCAATCCCTCTTCTTTAAGGGCACGGCAAGCCTGTGTGCCTGCATAGTCGAACTCGGCAGCCTGTCCGATAACGATTGGACCGGAACCGATTACGAGAACTCTTTTTATATTTGGTCTAAGTGGCATAATTCATCATTCCTTTTGCATAATTTTAGTCTTGGGTTGGTTCTTCTTCCTTATTTAATCTCAGCCAACCATATCCTTAAACATATCGAACACAAAGCCTGTTCCGCATCTGTCTTCAACAGACGGGTGGAACTGTACGGAGAAAGCTTTCTTTCCCTCGTATTCTATGCCCTCGCAGGTGCCGTCGTTGCTGTTTGTAAATACAACCTTGCAAGACTCAGGCAGGGTTTCACTTTTAACAGTATAACCGTGGTTTTGGCTTGTGATGTATACTCTTCCGTTTTTGCTGAATTTTGCCGGCTGGCTTGAACCTCTGTGACCGTAGTGAAGCTTTTCTGTCTTTGCTCCGCAGGCAAGAGCCATAAGCTGGTGACCAAGACCTATGCCCATAACCGGAATGTTTTTATCCATGAGAATTTTTACCTGCTCGATAATCTCTGTATTTTCCGCAGGATTTCCGGGACCGTCAGAAAGCACAACGCCGTCAGGATTCATAGCGACAATGTCCTCAGCCTTTGTGTCTGCCGGAACAACCTTTACATTAAAACCGCAATGAGCAAGAGAATCTGCAATGCTGCGGTTCATACCGAAGTTCCAAACAACTACAGTCTTATTGCCGTTTCCCTCAATCTCACAGCCCTCTGTATTAACTGATTTAACAGCATCTTTAATTTCATATGCCTTAATTTCTTCAAGGTCTTTTTCCTTATTATCCAAGGAATAGCAGAGCTTGCAGTTCATAACGCCCTTTTCACGGATAATCTTTGTCAAAGCTCTTGTATCAATTCCGTAAAGTCCCGGGATATTGTTTGTTTTTAAAAAGGTGTCAAGTTCTCCATCACTGCGAAAATTTGAAGGAACCTGGCACCAATCACGTACAACATATGCATTTAAAACAGGTGTACCGCTCTCTTTATCAGAGGGAATAACACCGTAATTACCAACCAAAGGGAATGTCTGTAAAACCACCTGACCGAAATAAGAAGGGTCGGTGAGTGTTTCCATATAACCGATAACAGAAGTGGTAAAAACAAGTTCTCCCACTGTCTCCTTTTTTGCACCGAATGCTTTACCCTCAAACACGGTGCCGTCTTCCAAAATCAAATACGCTTTTTCACCCATAGATTTCTTCCCTTTCCAAATAGATTTTTGACGTACAGTACATCATCAACTGAATATTTTAATATATTTTCTGCAATTATTTTTTCTTTAAAAGAATATTATAATATTTTTTTATGAAGTTTTCCGTACATCTTTCCGATTTATATTATAACTTTTTTTAACTCGTATGTAAATTGTTTCCTATACAGTATATTAAACAAAATTTTATTACAATAATTCACTATTTCTTACATAATTTGCAGAACACGAAAAAACTTGACTTATACACTTAATGAGGATATAATTTTTCTGTATAAATGTATGGTTTAACGGCTTTTTACGGCATTTTTGCGTTTTGTAAAAGACGGAAAATTCTTTCAGCCGCAGAAATTACATACACATCTAAGAGAACGGAGAGAAGATTATGACACCGGTAACCGAATATTTCGGCAGTCTTGTTTTCAACGACACTACAATGAAACAGAGATTGCCAAAAGAAACCTACAAAGCTTTGAAAAAAACCATTCAGGACGGCAAGCCCTTGGATATTTCCGTTGCAAACGTAGTTGCCAATGCCATGAAGGATTGGGCTATTGAACACGGCTGTACCCATTATTCCCACTGGTTTCAGCCTATGACCGGTATCACCGCCGAAAAGCACGACAGCTTTATAACTCCTACAGACGGCGGAAAGGTTATAATGGAATTTTCCGGAAAAGCCCTTATAAAAGGCGAACCGGACGCGTCTTCTTTCCCTCACGGAGGAATAAGAGCTACCTTTGAGGCGAGAGGCTACACCACATGGGACCCAACCTCATACGCATTTATCAAGGACGGTTCTCTTTGTATTCCTACCGCTTTCTGCTCATATACAGGAGAGGTTCTCGATAAGAAAACTCCTCTGCTTCGTTCCATGGAGAGAATAAGCCACGAGGCTGTAAGAGTTCTGCACCTTTTCGGAAAAAAAGATGTAACAAGAGTAATAACCACAGTTGGTGCTGAACAGGAATATTTTCTTGTTGACAAAAAGGTTTACGACAAAAGACGTGACCTTATATTTACCGGCAGAACTCTTATCGGTGCAAAAGCTCCCAAAGGACAGGAGCTTGAAGACCATTATTTCGGCTCTATAAAGACAAGAGTTTCCGAATATATGAAAGACTTGGACGAACAGCTTTGGAAGTTCGGCATTTACTCAAAGACAAAGCATAACGAGGCGGCACCTGCTCAGCACGAGCTTGCCCCCGTATTCACCACAACAAACCTTGCCACCGACCACAACCAGCTCACCATGGAGATTATGCAGAAGGTTGCTGAAAAGCACGGTCTTGTGTGTCTGCTCCATGAAAAGCCCTTTGCAGGGGTAAACGGTTCGGGAAAACACAACAACTGGTCACTTTCCACCAACACAGGGGAAAACCTTTTCAATCCGTCAAGCAATCCCGAGCAGAACCTGCAGTTTTTGCTTTTCCTTTCTGCCGTTATCAAAGGCGTTGACGAATATCAGGATTTGCTCAGAGTTTCCGTTGCCAGTGCAGGAAACGACTGCCGCTTAGGCGGTTATGAAGCACCTCCCGCAATAGTTTCCATGTTTATAGGCGGAGATTTGGAAGCAGTGCTGGAAGCAATGCTCCGTGACAAGGAATATGAAAGTATAGGTAAAATCGAAATGGGCATGGGTGTTGATGTTCTTCCGGATATCAAAAAGGACACAACAGACAGAAACAGAACCTCACCTTTTGCCTTTACGGGAAATAAATTTGAGTTCAGAATGTTGGGTTCTGCCATAAACATAGCCTGCCCCAACATTATGCTTAATACCATAGTTGCCGAAGAGCTTTCACAGTTTGCCAACGAGCTTGAAAAAGCAGATGACTTTGAAAGAGCAGTAAGACATATAATCAAGCGTACCTATAAAGAACACCGCAGAATTGTATTTAACGGAAACAACTATTCCGAGGATTGGGTACAGGAAGCTGAAAGACGAGGTCTTTTGAACCTGAGAACCATGCCCGAGGCAATGCCTTACTATATCAGCAAGAAAAACATTGACCTTTTTGAAAAGCACAAGATTTATACTCCTGCTGAAACCCACGCAAGATACGAGGTTCTTCTTGAAAATTATGTAAATGTTGTGAATATTGAGGCACTTACCCTAACCGAAATGGTTAAGCGTGACATTATTCCGGCAGTTACGAAATACGTCAAGTCACTTGCAGATACAGTCATTGCGAAAAAGCAGATTTCTCCGGATTTTTCCACCGCAGTGGAAACCGACCTTATCGGAAAGCTTTCCGCAGACCTTGAAGAATGTTACAGCAAGCTTCAGCAGCTTGAGTTCCATATCAAGGAAGTGGAAGGACACACCAAAAATCACAGCGAAAAGCAAATTCAGGCACTTTCGGAATATGTATGCGGAAATGTTCTCACCGTTATGCGTGAAATGCGTACTCTTTGCGATGATATGGAAACAAATACATCTTCAGAATTCTGGCCGTACCCATCTTACGGAGAGCTTATGACCAGCGTATAAAACATAAAAATAAAACAAAATCCATCGGTTTATACAGCCGATGGATTTTTTGTGGTTGAATGGCAAATGTTGGGGTGGATTTTGGGATTCCAAAGGGACAGTGGTCCCTTTGGCAGGTGGTTTGGAGGACAGCGTCCTCCAAGGTCTTAAAATGCGGCAAAAAACGCAGGAGGGGAGCAAAAAACAGTCCGGTGAACTGTTTTTTGCCGGGGAATCCACGTCAGTGTTCCCCGCTAACTTTTTATTTTTCCAAATTCACTTTTTTGTCTCAACTATTGACAAAGAGCCGCAAAAAAACGAACCCCCATAATCATTAAAGATTATGGGGGACTTGAATCTGAGAGTGACTGCACTCAGATTATAATCAGTTTGTAATTGTCATTTCTGTTTCCTTATCGAAAACGTGAATTCTGTTAACATCAAAAGCAATCTTAATTGTATCGCCAACCTTAGCTGTTGATGTAGGAGCAACTCTTGCAGTAACAGGAATACCTGCAACGTTTACATAGAGGTAAATTTCAGCACCCATAAGCTCTGTAACGTCAACTGTAGCTGTAATGCAAGCATTAGCACCTGCTTTCTCGATGAACTCAGGATCATCATAGATATGCTCAGGACGGATACCGAATCTTACTTCCTTGCCAACATACTTGTCAAGGCAGCCGTTCTTATTCTTAGATGCAGGAAGAACGATTTCGTATTTATCGAACTTAAGTGCAACATCAGAACCCTTCTTAACAACAGTAGCGTCGATAAAGTTCATTTGAGGTGAACCGATAAATCCTGCAACGAACTCATTGCAAGGCATATCATAAAGATGTTGTGGAGTATCAACCTGCTGGATAAATCCGTCTTTCATAACAACAATTCTTGTACCCATTGTCATAGCTTCTGTCTGGTCGTGGGTAACATAGATAAATGTTGTGCCGAGTCTCTGATAAATTCTTGAAATCTCTGTACGCATCTGTGCACGGAGCTTTGCGTCCAAGTTTGAAAGAGGCTCGTCAAGAAGGAATACCTTAGGATCTCTAACGATAGCTCTACCGAGAGCAACACGCTGTCTCTGACCGCCGGACAAAGCCTTTGGCTTTCTGTCAAGATACTGAGCAATGCCGAGAATCTTAGCAGCTTCCTCAACTCTTCTCTTAATTTCATCTTTAGGAATCTTTCTGAGTTTAAGGCCGAATGCCATGTTCTCAAAAACAGACATATGAGGATAGAGAGCATAGTTCTGGAAAACCATTGCGATATCTCTGTCCTTAGGAGCAACGTCGTTGCAGCGAACGCCGCCTATGTAAAGATCGCCCTTACTGATGTCTTCAAGACCGGCAACCATTCTCAGTGTTGTGGACTTACCGCAACCTGAAGGACCAACCAAAATAATAAATTCTTTATCCTCAATTTCAAGGTTAAAGTCTGTAACTGCTGTTACTCCACCATCATAAATTTTGTAAATGTGCTGTAAAGATACATTTGCCATAAAATAACCTCCAAATTAGTCCAGACTCTGCTGTCACTGAACTTTGTACCCCTATTGTATCACTTTTAAAAAAATATTACTACCCTATTTTTGACTAAATATTTTCTTTATAATTTAGACATTATTACCACATTGTCAAATTTGTTTCAGGTTTTATGTTTTTTTTGTATTAAAAATCATATTTTTCTCATAATTATTCAAATACCTTGATTCACCGGTTTTTAGATTTGTATCAAGCACAAGCTCTCCGATAGACAATCTTTCCAAAAATACCACCTTTAAACCAACAGCCAAAAACATTTTCTTTACCTGGTGGAATTTTCCTTCACAAATTTTTACAAATCCCACATTAGGTTTTACCTCTTTGCCCAAAAGACTTTTGTAAGGCTCTTCCAAGGGACAAAGGGTATAAAGCTCTGCCGGCAGACATTGTGTTCCGTCGGAAAAAACTATTCCTTTTTCAAATTTGTCTATATGTTCCTGTGTTATCTCCCCGTCGGTTTCGGCACGGTAAAGCTTAAAAACGTGCTTTTTCGGGGAAAGCATATTGTGTGCAAAATCTCCGTCGTCAGTAATAATAAGAAGTCCTGTTGTATCCTTGTCCAGTCTTCCTGCCGGAAAAAGCCCACGCCTTTTCATTTCTTCCGGCAAAAGGTCTATGACAGTTTCCGCATTTCTGTCATTTGACGCCGACAAAACTCCGGCAGGCTTATTCATCATAATGTAAACATATTTTTGAAAGTTAAGACTTTTTCCCTGAACCGATATTGAGGAAACTTCCGGGTCAACCTTAGTTTCCGGTTTTTTGCATACCTTTCCGTCAATATCTACAAGTCCGGTTTTTATTAGCTTTTGAACTTCTTTTCTGCTCCCTATATTTTGGGAAACAAGTACTTTATCAAGTCTTTCCATTATCAATATCCTTTATTTTTATTTTACCGATTCTCCGGCAAAGTTCAGCAAAGGTTCTTCAATACCTCCGATGTTTATGTGACCTCCTGCCACTTTTCCGTCAATCACTATAAGTACCGCATAACATTCCTGATTGTTCTCCATAACAATCGGATAAATTCTTTGCAGAGCATTTTCACCCTTGTGCTTTGAAAGGTCAAGTCCCTGGGATTTTTGCAGGCTGTTATATTCATTGTAAAGCTCGTCAAACTCAGAGGGAATAATGATTTCTCTTTCTCTGCTTTTTGAAAAATCTACCTTTAATCCGAATTGTGCGAAAAAATTTTCTGTTTCCTCTTTATCCGACACACAAAGACTGTATTTTCCTAAACCCTTGATTTCCGCTGTCTGCGGCTGAAAAGCCGAGAAAATCAAAAATACCGTGACAAAAACCGCAGCAGTCACCAAAGAACAGACAACCGACACTACAGTAAGCTTGTTCACCTTAAAAGATGCGGTAAGCATATACATCACCTCTAAAAATATTCTTTGTTGATGTATATGTTTTTTAAAAGCTTTAAATGACAGCTTTTATTCTGTTAAAAATTTCAATATATCCATAGGCGTGTCCGCAAAATTTTTGCCTCCTGCCTCTGTCATAAGCTTTTTATCCCCGTAGCCGTAGTTTACGCCGATAAAGTCTATTCCTGCCGACAAAGCTCCTTTTGTATCATAAAAAGTGTCTCCCACCAAAACCATTTTGGCGTTTTCATTAAGACCAAGCTTAGTTCTTGCATAATTAATTATATCTTTCTTTTCCTTTCTGCTTCCGTCCAAATTTGAACCGCAGATTTTGTCAAAATATTTTGACGCTCCTATTATCTCCACTACATCTTCTGCAAAAGGCTCATATTTTGAGGTGGCAACGGCAATTTTAGCGTCTGATTTGGAAAGCTCTTTCAAAAGCTCCTCAATTCCCGGGTAAAGTCTGTTTTTATATTTTCCCTCAGAGTTATATATTTCTCTGTAAACCTCCGTCGCATCTTCCGCCTGTTTTTGTGTCATAGAGCAAAGATTTGTAAAAGTAGTCAGAAGGGGAGGCCCCACATAAACGCTGTAGTCGCTTAAATCCGGCACTATACAGCCCAGCCTTTTTAATGTTTCTTCAAGAGAATATCTGATACCCGACGCACTTTCACTTAAAGTTCCGTCAAGGTCAAACAACACCCCGTCGTATTTTATATTAAGCTTATCTGCCAAAGACATAAAAACACTTCCTTGTGACTTTCTTTTTTAACCCAAAGGCACAACATAATCATATACCTGTTGTATAACGGCAAAATCTATGATATAATACCTTGTAATGCAGGAAAACAGATAAAAGCTATGTGCTTTTATCTCTGCCACAATAAATAATACATTATCCCTTAAAAATAATCAACCGTTTTTACGAAGGAGTAGATAAAATGAAATTGGGTATCGTAGGTTTGCCTAATGTGGGAAAAAGCACATTGTTTAATGCTATTACAAACGCAGGAGCACAGTCCGCAAACTATCCTTTTTGCACTATAGAGCCGAACATCGGTGTTGTTGCTGTTCCAGACAAAAGACTTGATAAGCTTGCCGAAATGTACGACCCTGACAAGTACACACCTGCTACTATTGAATTTGTAGATATTGCAGGACTTGTAAAAGGTGCTTCAAAAGGCGAAGGCTTGGGAAACAAGTTCCTTTCAAACATCAGAGAATGTGACGCCATAGTTCATGTGGTAAGATGCTTTGAAAATGACGATATTATTCACGTTGAGGGAAGCATTGACCCTGTCCGTGACATTGAAACAATAAACTTAGAGCTTATTCTTTCCGACGTTGAAATTATCAACAGACGAATAGACAAGGCTCAGAAGATGACAAAAGCCGATAAAAAATATCAGGCAGAGGTGGATTTTTTCACCCGTGTGCGTGACGTTCTCAACGAGGGAAAATCCGCCCGCAGTGTTGAATGTACTGAAGAGGAAAAAGAGCTTCTCTCCACTGTGGCTCTCCTTACCAACAAGCCTATTATCTATGCCGCAAATATGAGCGAAGATGATTTCTCCAACGGCATTGAAAATAACGAGGGGCTTAAAAAGGTTGAAGCCATAGCCGCCGAGGAACACGCCGCTGTTCTTCCTATTTGTGCGGAAATAGAGGCTGAAATTGTAGAAATGGACAAGGAGGAAAAAGAGCTTTTCCTTTCCGATATGGGACTTTCCGAATCCGGTCTGGACAGACTTATAAAGGAATGTTATTCCCTTTTGGGACTTATCTCCTATCTGACAGCAGGAAAGCCTGAAGTAAGAGCATGGACAATTACCAAAGGAACAAAGGCTCCTCAGGCAGCAGGAAAAATCCATTCTGACTTTGAACGAGGCTTTATCCGTGCGGAAGTAATTGCCTTTGACGACCTGATGGCTTGCGGAAGTATGACAGCCGCAAAAGAAAAAGGCCTTGTAAGAAGTGAGGGAAAGGATTACGTAATGAAAGACGGAGATATCGTTCTTTTCCGCTTTAATGTTTAACTTTTTTGGTTATAAAAATTAGGCTCTTTGTCAATAGTTGTGGCAAAAAAGTGATTTTTGGAAAAATAAAAAGTTAGCGGGGAACCCCTGACGTGGGTTCCCCGGCAAAAAACAGTTCACCGGACTGTTTTTTGCTCCCCTCCTGCGTTTTTTGCAGCATTTTAAGACCTTGGAGGACGCTGTCCTCCAAACCACCTGCCAAAGGGACACTGTCCCTTTGGAATCCCAAAATCCCCCCAAACATTTAACATACAACCTAAAATTATAAAGAAAAGGTTCAGTATTCTCACAGCGATACTGAACCTTAATTTTTATTATAACAAATTTTTTACGCTCTTTCTGTCAATAAGCTCGCAGGGAACAACAATCTTTTTTACTTTATTATTACCGTTCCAAAGATTTTCCATACAGCTTATTGCCGATTTAACGTTCTCCCTGATATAAACCTCAATAGATGTTAAAGGAGGGTCGGCAAATTCGGAAAGACTTGTGTTATTAAAGGTAATAATGCTTATGTCGTCGGGAATACTCAGTCCTTCTTCTTTTATGGCTTTTATTGCACCTGTCGCTATTACGTCACTGGCAATAAAAAGAGCGGTAGGAAGATTATCTCTGTTTCTTACCAAAAATTCTTTCATTTTGGTGTAACCGCTTTTTGAATTCATGGCAGAGTCGATTATCATATCTTCGTCGTAATAACCGCTGTCTATCATAGATACACGGTAGTAATAAAGACGAGGGTCAAGGGTCATTTCCTTTGTGTCACCGAATGTGTATCGGCTGCCTAAAAAGGCTATTTTTTTATGTCCCAGTTCCCGGAAGTGACGCATTGAAAGCCTTAATGCCAAATGATAGTTAGGCACGATACTGTAATATTTCTGTTCATCGTGAGAGGAGTCAAGGAATACAATTTTGTCGGTGTATTCGTAAAATCCCGCAACCTCTTCCTTTGTAAACCGTCCTATTGCGATTATGCCGTCTATCTTATAATCGTCGGTTTTCACAAACCGCCTTGTAAGGTCACGGAACATTGTAACAGTATTTATTTTTTCGGCAAAGCACTCTTCTTCAAGGGCGTTTTTCATTATAAGATAGTATATATCTTCCATTTGTTCCGAAATTTCAAACATCTGGGCAATACCGATACGTCTTGCACCCTTTTCGGCTTCTACCGAATACCGCTGTCCCACTGTTTTGTATCCGAGCTGGGCGGCACAGTCAAAAATCTTTTGTTTTGTGTCCTCGGAAACGCTCAGAGTGTTGTCTTTGTTTAAAACTCTTGACACTGTGGAAACCGATACATCAGCCATTTTTGCTATATCTTTCAATGTTGCCATATAATCACCTTTTTCTTAAAAAACTGTCACTTTAAGAATATATGAAAATTATACTACATTAACATCTTATACTCAATATTTTACTAAATATTTTTACCTATATTTTTCATTGTTATGATATGTCACTGCCTGTCTGTGATTTAGGCTCTGCATATACGGTTTTATTGTTAACATAGATAACCATTCCCGGTTTTGCTCCGGCAGGCTTTTTAACATATCTTACCCTTGTATAGTCCACCGGTACGTTGGAGCTTTCTCTTGCTTTGCTGTGGTATGCCGCAAGGCTTGCCGCTTCCATAATTGTTGTAAAGGGAATTTCTTCCCCGGAAGATTCAATTATTACATGAGAGCCGTGAATATCCTTTGTATGAAGCCACATATCATTATTGTTTGCCTGTTTAAGAGTAAGCTTGTCGTTTTGTTTGTTGTTTCTGCCCACAAGAATTTTGTAGCCGTCAGAGGAAGTGTATTCCAATGGAGGAAGAGCCGCCGGAGGCTTTCTTTTTCCTTTCGGTTCTTTTATATAGCCCTCTTCGGACAGCTCAAGCCTTATTTGTGCAAGTTCTTTTTCGCTTTCCGCTCTTGAAAGCTCGTCGGACACAGCGGCAATATATTCTATCTCTTCCATAGCTTTTTGGATATATTCCTTAAGATATTTTTCGGCAGTTTTTGCTTTTCTGTAATCACGGTAATATCTTTGGGCGTTAACAGACGGTGACAAAGCGGGGTCAAGGTCGATTGTTATTGGCTTTAAATCCGGGTCGTAAAAATTTTCCACGGTGACTGAACCTGCACCCTTTTCAATTCGGTAAAGGTTTGCCTGAAGCAAATCTCCTTTTATTCTCAGTTCTTCTCTGTTTTCGCATTGCTGAAGCTGTGCCTTTTGAAGATTAATTTTCTTTGAAAGTCTTTCTGTTATGTTTGAAAGCAGTCTGTGCAAATCCTTTGACTTGACTTTCATTCTTTCCGCACTGTCACGGGTGCTGTAGTATGTGTCAAGAAGCTCGCCGAATGACTGACATTCTTTTATTTCAACAGCTTCTCCGTACTGCTTAGGAGCAATAAAAGAAAAGTCAAAGGCGTTGTTTCCCTCTTTAATTAAAATGTAGGGCTTTCCGTCTGTTTTCTCGGCTGTTTCCTTTAAATACTTTATTGCCTTTAAAAGCTTTAAGTAGCTGTTTTCATCGTACAGACTGCCGGAAAAAAAGTCCCCGAAAGCAAGATATTCAACCTCTCGGCTTACGATGGGGGAAATTCCCTGTACGCAGGCGATAATTGCCTTTGAAACCGCTCCGCCGGTATAGTTTTCCCGTATTTTTTCTGCTATTGTGTCGGCGTCGCAATCCAAAATGTTCAGCTTGTCCTGCGGGGGAGGAAGCTCATATTTAAGACCGGGCAAAACCAGTCTTTGAGATGAAACTGTCATGTCCACACGTTTAAGGGAGTCTATAATAATGCCGTTTTCGTCAATTATTATTACATTGCTGTATTTGCCCATTATTTCAGCCGCTACTGTAATTTTTACCTTATCTCCAAGCTCGTTTACGGAATCAAAGTCAAGGAACAGTATTCTTTCAAGCTGAGGCTGTCTTATATCAACAAGCTTTCCGCTGCCTAATTTTTTTCTTAAAAGCATACAAAGCATGGGGGGAACGGGAGGATTTTCCGGAGCAAATTTTGTAAAACTGATTCTCGGAGAATTTGCACGGGCAGAAAGCAAAATCTTTTTTGTTCCGTCCATTGTTCGTATTGCCAATATAATTTCGTCCCTGTTCGGCTGGTGAATTTGAGTAATTCTTCCGCCCAGGGCTTGGTTTTTTATTTCGTTGGCTATATGCCGTAAAAAAATACCGTCAAGTGCCATATTTTTCCCCCTTTATTTTTTGTCCGCCTTGCAAGGCCTCATTTTAAAAATAAGCACCGTTTCAAGGCGAGAGAAATCTTTTACATAATATTCGGAATGGCTCGCACTTATTTGGGTCGATTTTAATTTATATCAAATAAAAATCAACGTAAATGAAAAAATAGCAATCTCACTCAAAAGTAAACGTAGGTGAAGAAATAGCAATCTTACTCAAATTTAAACGTAAATAAAGAAATAGCAATCCCACTGACAAAATAAACCTTTAACCGCCGCATAAACGAACGGTGACTGTTCAAGAGAAGCTTTCCAAGGCGGATTTAAAAATAATTATTTGTGATATTTGCCGTTTGAAGAAATTTGAAAGGCTCTGTAAATCTGTTCCGTAAGCATAATACGGGCAAGCTGGTGGGGGAAAGTCATTCTTCCCATGGAAATTTTGGCATTGCTTATCGTTTTTATGTTTTCGTCAATACCCCAAGAGCCTCCGATTATAAAATCTATGGAGCTGTAACCCTCTAAAGAGGCTTTTTCAATCATTGCGGCAAGCTCCTGAGAGGATATTATTTTTCCCTCTATACACATAGATACAACAAAGGAATTTTTTTTCAGTTTATCCTTTATTCTTTCACCTTCGTGGAAAACAGTGCTTTTAATCTGACTTTCAGAGGGATTATCGGATATTTTTTCTTCGCTTACTTCAATTATATTGAATTTACAGAAAGCCGAAAGCCGCTTTTCGTATTCGGCTATTGCCATTGTCCAGTATTTTTCCTTTAATTTTCCTACGCAAATTATGTTGACCGAGAGCATAAAACACCTCTTAAATTATAATCAATACAAAAACTTTTTACCGTTGGTTGCTTCGGGGGCAACGTCTAAGGTAAAGTCCTTGTCCGGTTTCAGTCCCATTTGCAAAAACTCGCACATAGCCGTCTGATAGGCAAGCTCGGGAGTATTGTTTTCACGGCTTAAATGGGCGAGCAAAAATCTTGCCGTACCGTGTTTAACAAGGTTTGCAATTTCAGTGGCACAGGAAATATTTGAAAGATGTCCAACGTCGGAAAGTATTCTTCTTTTTAATGGGTAGGGATAAGGGCCGCAGCGAAGCATATTTACATCATGGTTCGACTCAATAACGCAAAAATCGCTTTTGGCAAGTTGTTGTCTGACTGCGTCGGTCATATATCCCATGTCTGTTGCAACTGTGCATACTCTGTCATCGGGAGTTGTCACGGTAAAACAGCAGCTTTCAGCGGCATCATGGGGAGTATCTGTTCTTTCAACAAAAAAACCTCCGGCTTCAATTCCTGTTTCTATTATTTTGGTTTTTACCTTTCCCGTAAGCTTTCCGGAGTTTCGTAAAGCTCTGATAGTTCCGGCACTGCCGTAAACTGTAAGACCTAATTTTCTTGCAAGCACGTCAAGTCCGGAACAGTGGTCGGTATGCTCGTGGGTAACAAACACGCTGTGTATTTTGCTTATGTCAATGTCGTTGTCTGAAAGTGCCGTTACAAGCTGTTTGCAGCTTCTTCCGGCGTCTATGAGTATTACCTCTCCCGAACACTCTATGCAATAACTGTTTCCCTTGCTTCCGCTGAAAAGCGGCACAATCTTAGCCAAAAAAACACCTCTTCTATTTTTTAAATCCGCCTTACACGGGTTCATCTATCATAGAACCTCCGCCATGCGGCGGTTTAAAGTTTTTATCATCATTTAGGTTGATATTATATTTTTTAAATCCCTATTTTTAAACCCGCCTTGGAAAACTTCTCATGAACAGTCACCGTTCGTTAATGCGGCGGTTTAAAGTTTTTATCATCATTTAAGTTGATATTATATTTTTAAATCCCTATTTTTAAATCTATATTTTTTAAATCCGTATTTTTAAATCCGCCTTACACACGTCCATCTATCATATAACTTCAATCATGCGGCGGTTTTGGGTTTTGTTTATCAATTTAGTTTTGGTTATAAACTATAAAAAATTTAAAATTAAATAAACTAAAAGGGGATACAGATGTATCCCCGAAATAACATAAATATAAAGATAAAATTATGCGGTAACAGCTGCGGTTTCTGGGTCAAACTTTTTCTTTATATCTGCTCCGAGGCTTCTGAATTTTTCTACAACCTCTTCGTAACCGCGTTCTATGTATTCAATATTGCTTATTTCCGTATCTCCATCGGCACAAAGAGCGGCAATAATAAGAGCGGCTCCCGCACGCAGGTCAGTAGCTTTTACAGGAGCGGAGTTGAGAATTTCGCCTCCTTCAATTATAGCCATACGACCCTCTACGGTAATATTTGCTCCCATTCGCACAAGCTCTCCAACGTACTGGTATCTGTTTTCCCAAACGCTTTCCTTTATAGTGCTTGTTCCGTCAACAGTTGCAAGCAAAGCGGCAAACTGGGGCTGACAATCCGTAGGAAAACCGGGATGCGGCATTGTTTTAATATTACAGCGGTGAAGTCTGCCTTTTGTAGCGTCAACAAGAACAGCTTCGTCGTACTCGGTTATCTCTACTCCCATTTCACTGAGCTTTGCTGTGATAGAGTCAAGATGTTTAGGAATTACATTTTTAACAAGAACCTTGCCTCTTGTAGCGGCGGCGGCAGCCATATATGTACCGGCTTCAATCTGGTCGGGGATTATGGAATAGGTAACACCTCTTAGATAGTTAACGCCCCTGACCTTAATGACATCTGTTCCTGCACCGCGGATATTTGCACCCATAGAGTTCAAAAAGTTTGCAAGGTCAACGATGTGGGGTTCTTTTGCTGCGTTTTCAATTACTGTAAGGCCTTCAGCTTTTACAGCGGCAAGCATAATATTCATGGTAGCTCCCACGGAAACAACGTCCAAATAGATGTGAGCTCCGTGAAGCCTTGTTTCTGAAGATACCTCAACGATTGCACCGTTTAAGGTTTGTGATTTGCCTCCCATAGCCGCAAATCCTTTCAAATGCTGGTCGATAGGACGAACTCCGAAGTTACAGCCGCCGGGCATAGCGACAGAGGCTTTGTTAAATTTTCCAAGGAGAGCACCCAAAAGATAGTAAGACGCTCTCATACCTCTTACCAAATTAGTTGTAGCTTCGTGGTTTTTTATATTTCGGGCATCTATATTTAATGTGTTTTTACTGACACGTGTAACAATTGCTCCCATTTCGCAAAGGATTTTTCCTATAAGGCTTACATCGCTTATATTGGGGACATTTTCTATTCTGCAAGGCTCATCACAGAGAATAACGGCAGGAATAATCGCAAGAGCGGCATTTTTTGCTCCGCTTATTGTGACCTCTCCGTCAAGGTGACATCCGCCTTTAACTATAAACTTATCCAATTGTGCACACTCCAATACTCGTTTTTCATGGGTAATGCTGTATTTTTAAATCACATAGATGCAAAATAAAATACATAGTTTTTTGCTGTAATACAACGGCAATATTTATATTTAAAAAACAAATAAATGTATAAATCTCTAAAAATATTAATGGTTTATGTGGCTGTAATACAATTGTTACAGAGTAAAACATAAACCATTCCTCAATAAATAATAATATAAATATATGTTTTTGTCAATATAAAAAAGTCCGTTTGAACCTAAATTTAGCACATTGCACGTAATTGGAAAAACTTTAAACTCTTTTTTATTTAATCAATATTGGAAAAGCGGTACTTTCTGTCTAAATTTCTGTACTGTACTGCTTCTGCTATATGGCAGGCCTTGATAAATTCGCTGTTATCCAAGTCCGCTATTGTCCTTGCAACCTTTACTATTCTGTCGTATGCTCTTGCGGACAGCCCCATTGTATCAAAGGCTTTTCTTAAAAGTGTGTTTCCGTCGCTGTCTATTACGCAGTATTTTCTGAAGTTTTCTGCGTCCATTTTTGCGTTGCAGGTAATTTTTGTGTTTTTGAACCTTGTGTTTTGAATTTTCCTTGCCTCGTTTACACGTTCTCTTATTTCTGCGGAGGTTTCACATAATACGGAAGAAGTTAAGTCCTCGTAATCAACGGGAGGAACTTCAATGTGAATGTCAAACCTGTCCATAATAGGACCTGAAACCTTTGCCGCATATCTTTGTATGGCTTTATCAGAGCAAATACACCGTTTGGTTGGGTGACCGTAATATCCGCAGGGGCAGGGGTTCATAGCCGCAACAACCATAATTGAGCATGGATATCTGACCGTTCCCATAACTCGGGAAATAGAAACGTAACCGTCCTCAATTGGCTGGCGCAAAACCTCCAGTGCCGAGCGGGTAAACTCAGGAAATTCGTCCAGAAACAAAACTCCGTTGTGTGCCAAAGAAACCTCGCCGGGGTGGGGAACAGAGCCGCCTCCGCTCAGTCCCACCGCCGAAACAGTATGGTGGGGAGAACGGAAAGGTCTTTTGCTTATCAAAGGTGTATTGTCGGGCATTGTTCCGGCTATGGAATGAATTTTCGTAACCTCAATCATTTCATCAAAGGTCATATCGGGAAGAATAGATGGTATTCTTTTTGCAAGCATACTTTTTCCCGAGCCGGGAGGGCCTATCATCAGAACATTGTGTCCTCCTGCGGCTGCAATTTCCAAAGCTCTTTTGGCTTCAAACTGACCCATAACATGGGCAAAGTCGGGAGAAATTTTTTCTTCCGTGTCCGTTTTACCTTTGTATCTTACGGGAATGATTTCTTCCTTTCCGAGAAAATGACGGAATAAAGTATACACATCTTTAACAGGATAAACGTCAATTCCGTTGACCACAGAACCCTCCATGGCATTTCCTGTAGGCACAAAAACCCTTTTTATACCTTTTTCCTTTGCTTTGATGACCATAGGAAGAACGCCGTTGACACGTCGCACCTCTCCGCGAAGAGAAAGCTCTCCTACAAAGGCACAGTCATCAATAGGAGAACGTATTGCCCCTGTAGCTTTCAAAATGGCAATAAGTATAGGCAGGTCGTATAAAGGACCTTCTTTTTTTATGTCCGCAGGTGCAAGATTTACCGTAAGGCGGGAAGAAGGGAACTCGAAGCCGCAGTTTTCGGCGGCGGCACGTACACGGTTTCGGCTTTCTTTAACCGCCGCGTCAGGAAGTCCTACAATATCAAATGCAGGGATACCGTGAGATATGTCCGCCTCTACCTCTACCATAAAACTGTCCATTCCGAAAATTCCCATACTGTTGCAGGAATAAACCATAACCATCACTCCACAACTCATATTGTAACAATAATATAAATACATAATAATTTTATCATATTTTTTGTAATAAAACAATATATTTTGCGTTATAATAAGTTGACTCATATTTATTTGTGTGTTATAATTAAAATGTAAAATTGTGTTCGGAGGAAATTATGTCAGAAAATCAGCAGAAAGAAAAGTTAAAGGAAATGAGCGACGTTCAGCTTACAGCTCTGATACAAAAGGGCGACGCATCTGCCTTTGATGAAATTTTCAAAAGATATATAAGACTTATATTCTCTTTGGCTTCAAAATACACAGCCGAAAGCTTTGAAAAATCCGACTTTGTTCAAGAGGGACTTATAGGATTGCTGTCGGCTTGCAGAACCTATAATGAAAATGCCGGTGCTTCCTTTAAAAATTACGCTTCTCTCTGTATTGAAAGAAGATTTATTTCAATAATAAAAAAAGCCTCCCAACGCAAGGACACGGCTTTGAGCGGTGCTGTTTCCATATATGATTTGGAGCTTACAGCAGACAGCACAACCGATCCCGAGGAGATAGTTCTTTCCAAGGAATTTGTTCAGTCTACCTATAAAAAATTTCGTGAACAGCTTTCAAGGCTTGAGTATGAAGTTTTTTTGCAGTATATCGGCGGTGCAAAATACAGTGAAATATCAAAAAATCTCGGTATAAGCGAAAAGGCAGTTGATAATGCTTTGCAGAGAATTAAGAAAAAAATATCCGAAAAATAGAAGTGGTTGTATAGCAAGTGTTGTGAAAAAAATTGGGATTCCAAAGGGATCACTGTCCCTTTGGCAGGTGGTTTGGAGGACAGCGTCCTCCAAGGTCTTAATATGCTGCAAAAAACACAGGTTCACGATAACTCTTTATTTTATCTCTATTTTACTTTTCACACAACAATTGACAAAGAGACATAAAAGCTTTAAAATTTCCGTCCTAAAAATCAGGTTCTTTTGCGAATGTTTACCTCAGCATTTGCAAAAGAACTTTTTATTTTATACAGAAATATTGTGAAGAAAATGCCGTATAATTTTTCACAAACGGAAAGGGAACTTCAATTTAATCATAAACTAAATCGAAGTTCCCTTAACAAAATGGAAGTAACATAATTAAAACCTTAATCTCCTATCATTATATATCTTAACTATCACAATACCTGTTTTTAAGGGGTCTTTAACTGTTTTACTGAGATTTATAAAACAACCTTGTTAAAGATTTGGATATTGTCTAAGGAAGGTTTATTTACAGCTCCTTAACTTAACTGATTTTTCCAAAAGATACATCGTTTAAACCTTTTCAATCAACCTGCACGATTAATTAAATTACCATAGGAATCAACCTTTCCTTTAATCATGTCTAAGGCTTTTGCAGAATTATTTTTTCAGTAGGCTTTTATCAATCTTATCGGGTACACCATAAATTGTAAAGGAATAAAATAGGCTTTTTGATTGATTTGTTGATTGTAGAGTTTTATATCTTCTGAATCAATAATTAAATTAAGTTTTCAGCTTAGAATATTCTTGATGTTACATTACGTTATTTATCTCAAAATCAAACTCCCGAATATTCCGTAAACAGCAACTGTATAATATAAACAAGCCTTCTCAAATTCTCACAAATTATTTTTTTAAACACATATTTGTATTTCTAATCTGTAAATTATTTTATTTACTTGAATATACCCTTGTGCTGTTTACATTACTGAAATTGCCAGCAGGTGAAACCCCTTTTCATAATGCTTTTTCATGGGCAATTCTCCTTTTCAAACAACTTCACAAAGTGGATAATTCATTCATCAAAAATGTTAATCCGTTCCTTCTGATGTTCTCATTGGACTCACCTCGTAATTTAAAATCCGCTAAATCAACTTAAATATTTTAATTTGGAAGATTTCTTCTCTTTGATTAAATTATATACTACGAAGCAGGTTTTGTCAATAGTTTTTTAAAATAAAATAATAAAAATTTATCATCATGTTTTTAACTTATATATAGTTTGCATAAAAGATCAGGTTATTTAAGTAATGTGAATATTATGTCAAGGGAGGGCTTTTAATAAGGTAAAAACCGAAAAAAAGATAAACTAAACAAACAAAAAAGCACCTGCAAAATACAGGTGCTTTTGGCGCGCTGTAAGGGACTCGAACCCCTGACCTACTGGTTCGTAGCCAGTCACTCTATCCAGCTGAGCTAACAGCGCATCTTGCGGCTTTTTTAAGCCGCTAAAGTATAATACCATAAATTACAGGAAAAATCAAGAGTTTTTTGATTTTTTTTAAGATTTCTCAAAAATACGGTGAATCATACTTATTTTTACAAGGTGTAATACAAATTCAGTTGAAAAAGCTGAAAAATGCACGGTGTGCCATGTAAACGTCAAACTTTGAAACAATTTCAAAAGGTGCGTGCATAGACAAAACAGGTACGCCCAAGTCAATTACGTCTACGTTCATGTTGGCTACGTATTTTGCGATGGTTCCACCGCCGCCCAAGTCAACTTTGCCAAGCTCGCCGGTCTGCCAGCTTATGCCGTTTTTTTCAAGCATAGAGCGAATTTCGCCCATGTATTCCGCAGATGCGTCGGATGTGTCGTATTTTCCGCCGTGTCCCATGTATTTTGAGATAACAACGCCTTTGTTTATATAAGAGCTGTTCATAGACTCGTAAACAGAAGAGTAGGTAGGGTCAAATGCGGCGTTTACGTCGGCGGAAAGACATTTGCTCTTTGAAAGAATTCTGTAGCCCTCTTCGCCCTCTGCTTTGGCAAGGTCATAAATAAAATAACGCAAAAAGTCGCTTTGCATACCTGTATTTCCGTCGCTGCCGGTTTCCTCTTTGTCGGCAAGCATAGTTATAACAGTGTGTTCAGGCGTTTCCGTTTCCAAAATTGCGGTAAGTGCAGGGTAAGCACAAACACGGTCGTCGTGACCGTAACCGCCTATCATGCTTTCGTCAAAGCCTATATCTCTGGTTTTAAGGGCGGGAACAAAGCTAAGCTCAGCAGAAAGAAAATCTTCTTCTGTGATACCGTATTTTTTATTTAAAATATTAATCATGTTAAGCTTTACAAGGTCGCTTTCACCGCTGTTGTCATAGGGGCGTGAACCTGCAAGGACATTCAGCTCCTCGCCGGTAAACACCTTTGCCATTGGTTTTTGAACCTGTTCCCTTGCAAGGTGGGGAAGAAGGTCGGTAATGCAGAAGCAGGGTTCATCGTCTTTTTCGCCAAGATTAATTTCAACCTTTGTTCCGTCGGTTTTTATAACCACTCCGTGGAGGGACAGGGGAAGTGCCGTCCACTGATATTTTTTAAGTCCGCCGTAATAATGAGTCTTAAACAAAGCAAGACCGTTTGACTCGTACACAGGGTTTGGCTTTAAATCTATTCTCGGTGAGTCAATGTGGGCTATTGCCAGACGAACGCCATCTTTAACGCCCTTTTTACCGATAACAGCAAGAGCAACGGCTTTGTGGCGGTTTACAAGGTATATTTTTTCGCCGGGCTGATAAACTTTATCCTGTTCAAATGGCTTAAATCCGGCTTTCTCCGCAAGCTTTACAGCGGTTTTAACAGCTTCTCGTTCTGTTTTTGAATGGTCAATAAACTTTTTATAGTCCACACAGTATTTGTCGGCTTTTTTTATTTCGCTTTCCTTTGCCGAATTAATGCCTTTGTCCGGCTTTGTAAGCAATTTCTCTTTTAACTCTTTGATTTCTGTTTTTTCATCTTTTTTCTTTGACATATATTTACACTCCTTTAAAAGAATTTTTTACATCAGTGTTCTTTTGAAAAGTACAGCTTGCTGTACATTTCGTAGGCGGCTTCAACCTTTTCTATATAGGCGGAAGTTTGGGGATAAGGTGTGGTTTTCAGATTTATACCGTCGTCGCTGTATTCGGGATTTTCAAGCCAGTCGCTTACAACAAAGCCTGCGTTGTAGGCGGCGGCAACGGCACTTCTGCTGTCGTAAAGCTCTGTAAGATAATCCAAAAAAATAACGCCGTATTTTATGTTGGTTTCCGGGTCGTACAGTGCGGAAGAGTCCAAAATCTCATCGGCACCGGAATAGCTTTGAAGCCATGTAAAAGTGTCGGGCATTATCTGCATAAGGCCTATCGCACCTACTGCCGATTCGGCGTTGGGGTCAAAGTGGCTTTCGGTATTGATTATGGAGTAAATAAGCACCTTATCAACATCGTATTCCTTGCTGTATTTTTCTACAAATTCAGTGTATTCCAATTGATACTGACTTTCAAAAAGTCTTTCTCTGACTGTTGACACAAGATTTATCACCAAAAGTCCGGCACAGACAATCAGTACAGCCACTGCTCCTGCTATAATAAGCTTTCTTTTTCCTTTGTTTTTATTATTATATCTTCTTTTATTTCCTTTTTTTGGGGGAGCCGTGCTGTCGTCGGTTCTGTACCGGTAGCGTCGCTGTTCACTCATATTATTCACTCCTCTTGTTTTTAAGTGTCTTTTGAAGCGAATACGCAGTATTTTCTGTTTCTTCTTTGGAGCCGTTGTTTTCAATAACCGTGTCGGATTTTGAAATATAAAAATCCTCGCTGTGCTGTGCTTTTATTCTTAAAAGTGCATTGTACCTGGAAATATTGTCCCTTTGCATTATTCTTTTAAGTCTTATTTCCTCTTTTGCCAAAACCGTAATAACATGGTCGCACAGCAGATGAGTCCGGCTTTCGATAAGCTGAGGAGCGTCGTAAAGTATATTTGTTTCACCTTTTGAAACAAGGTCTGAAATTTCCTTTAAAACAAGCTGCAATATGTAGGGATGGGTGAGAGAATTTAAAATATCGGTGGAAGCCCTTGAGGAAAAGGCTCTTTTGGCAAGAAGCGGTCTGTCAACCGTTCCGTCGGTTTTTAAAATATCATCTCCGAAAGCGGCACAAAGTCCGTAAAGAGCGGGACTTCCCGGTGTTAAAGCCTGCCGTGCCAGTTTATCTGCGTCTATTACCGCCCAGCCGTTTTCTTTGAAAACAGAGGACACAAGGCCTTTTCCGGCTCCGGTTTGTCCTGTAAGTCCTATAAGATTATATTTTCTCAAGGTCAATCACCTCAAACCCTGCGGCTCTTATAAGCCTGTTGTAAACCGCAAGGCCTATTCCCTTGGTATCAGGGCATCTTGCGAAGACGGTTTTTATATTTTCGTCGTTGTCTATTTCTCTCAATTCGTCGAAAAGACGGTGAGCCTGGCTTTCCTTGTCCTTTTCACCGCCCATGGAAAGAGTTTTGCATTTAAGCTTTTCCACATCTTCCTCCCAGCAAAGGGCGGCGGTGTTTTTGTCACAGCGGCTGTTTACATAGTCAATATATTTTTGGGAGCCGCCTTTAAGTATAACCACATTGGCTTTCGGTGCGTAATGCTTATATTTCATTCCGGGACTTGCGGCAGTTGCTCCCTCTTTAAGCTTATGCAAAACGGCGTCGTCCATTTCCACCTCGCCTAAAGTGCTTCTCAGCTGTTCTAATGTTATTCCGCCCGGACGAAGAAGTCTTGGTTTTTCTCCTGCCAGGGTTATAACTGTACTTTCAACGCCCACACTGCATTCTCCGCCGTCTATGATGGCTTCAATTCTGCTGTTCATATCATTAAATACGTGCTGTGCAGTGGTGGGACTGGGACTTCCCGAAAGGTTGGCAGAGGGTGCGGCTATGGGTGTTTTGGCTTCTCTTATGAGAGAGGCGGCTACCTTGTGAGAGGGGACTCTTACAGCCACGGTGTCAAGGCCTGCACTGACCTCACCGGGAATAATATCTGATTTTTCCATAATTATTGTAAGAGGTCCCGGCCAGTATTTTTCTGCAAGTATTTTTGCTTTTTCGGGAATTTTTTTAACAAGGTTATATTTTTCAATATCCTCAAAGGAAGAAACGTGAACTATAAGGGGATTGTCGCCTGGTCTTCCCTTGGCTTTAAAAATTTTTGATACGGCATTGCCGTTTAAAGCGTCTGCGGCAAGACCGTATACGGTTTCCGTGGGCATTCCCACAAGACCGCCGTCCCGTATTATTTTCGCCGCTTTTTCTATATCCTCTTTTGATGAGGAAAGCATTAAGGTATTTAAAGGCTCTTTATTATTGCTCTGCATATAAAATTTACACCTGTTTCTGATTGATTATAGCCTGTTAATGTGAATGTAAAATGGTTATAAGGTAGAGATTTTAAAAATTAATTGTTTTCCTCCATGGACTGCTGAAGCTGTTTTGCTCTGTGAGCGGCAATAAGTGCGTCGATTATTTCCTCGATGTTTCCGTTTAAAATATCGTCGATTTTATAGAGGGTAAGACCTATTCTGTGGTCGGTGACGCGTCCCTGAGGATAATTGTAGGTTCTTATTCTTTCACTTCTGTCACCTGTGCCTACCTGCTGTTTTCGCTCTGCGGCGATAGAGTCCTCCTGTTCCTCACGCTTTGCCTGCAAAAGACGGCTTTTTAAAACTCTCATGGCTTTGTCTTTGTTTTTATACTGGCTTCGCTCGTCCTGACACTCAACCACAACTCCTGTGGGAATATGAGTAATTCTTATAGCACTTTCTGTTTTGTTGATGTGCTGGCCTCCTGCTCCGCTGCTTCGGAAGGTGTCGATTTGCAGGTCGGAAGGATTTATTTCAAGTTCCACATCTTCGGCTTCGGGAAGAACCGCCACCGTAACCGTTGAGGTGTGTATTCTTCCCTGACTTTCCGTTTCGGGAACTCTCTGAACACGGTGAACTCCGCTTTCAAATTTAAGCTTTGAATAAGCTCCGTCGCCGTTTATCATAAAGGAAATTTCCTTATAGCCGCCAAGCTCCGTTTCGTTGGCGTTTATAATTTCGGTTTTATATCCCTGCTTTTCCGCAAACATACTGTACATACGGTAAAGAACGCCGCAGAAAAGAGCGGCTTCCTCGCCGCCTGCTCCGCCTCTTATTTCCATAATTACGTTGCGGCTGTCGTTTGGGTCTTTGGGAAGAAGCAAAATTTTAAGCTCTTCTGTTATTGCCGGGAGCTTTTCCTTGCAATCGTCAATTTCAGCTATAGCCATTTCACGAAAATCCTTGTCTGAGGAGCTGTCCTCCATAATTTCCCGTGCTTCCTCCATGGTTTTTAATAATTCCTTGTATTCACGGTATTTAAGTACTATAGCCTCGATGGATTTTACCTCTTTCATGACCTTTGAGTACTCATTGGGGTCTGCCGCTACAGATGGGTCGTAAAGACGGTTGTTAAGCTCGTCATATCTTTTGCTGAATATCTCTATTTTCTCAAACATTATTTCAAATCCTTTCTGTTTTCTCTGTTTACCTTTAGAACACAGAATTGCTAATCTCTTTGGATTTTCTTAATGTTTTTTTCAATTTTATTTCTCGGAACCATTACCTCGTGTCCGCATTTTGTACAGCGGATTTTAAAATCCATTCCCACACGAAGCACCAGAAATTCTTTTCCTCCGCAGGGGTGGGATTTTTTCATTTCAAGCTTATCGCCGACTCTTACATCCATATTATACCTCTCACTGTCACTAAAATCTTAAATAATTTGCGTTATCTTACAATTATATCATATTTATCTCTTTCGCACAACGCAGGGATTAAAAGATATTTCCTTATAAAATATATTCCTTTATACGGCCGTAAAGAATTTCATCAATTACCGCTTCAATCTCTATGCCGTCGGCTGTATATTCTTCGGAAATCAGAGTTCCCGACTTTCGTATCTCAGAGGAAATTCCTCCCATTGAAAAGGGTAAAAGCAGTTTTACTTTTTTCATTCTCACGGGTAAATTGTCCTCAACAGCCTGCAAAAGCTTGTCGATACCTTTTCCTGTTTTTGCGGAAATTCTCACGGAATTGCCGATAGAAACAATATCGTTTTCAGCGGAAATCAGGTCGCACTTATTAAGAACAGGTATTATCGGCTTGTCCTTGCATCCAAGGCTTCCGAGAAGCTCTTCTGTTACATCAAGGTGCAGTTTTGCCTCCTCGTTGCTGACATCGCATACGTTTAAAATTATATCGGCGTTTGCCGCTTCCTCAAGGGTGGATTTAAAAGCTTCTACAAGATGATGGGGAAGACGGCGGACAAAACCTACCGTATCTATAAGCATAACCGTAACGCCTGACGGAAGCTTTAAAGCTCTTGAAGTTGGGTCAAGGGTGGCAAAAAGCTTGTCCTCTGCCAAAACTCCTGCCTGTGTAAGATAGTTCATAAGGGTGGATTTGCCTGCGTTTGTATAGCCTACTATGGCGACGGTGATAACGCTGTCTTTTTCACGGCGTTTTCTCAGTCTTTCCCTGTGTTCCTCTACCTCTTTAAGCTGTTCTTTCAGGGTTTCTATTTTTCTTCTTATGTGACGGCGGTCGGTTTCAAGCTTTGTTTCTCCGGGACCTCTTGTGCCTATTCCGCCTCCCAAACGTGACATCTGTATTCCTTTACCTGTAAGACGTGGGAGCATATATTTAAGCTGGGCAAGCTCTACCTGCAATTTGCCCTCTTTTGACCTTGCATGTAAAGCAAAAACGTCTAAAATAAGCATTGTTCTGTCGATTACTCTCACGTCAGTGGCTTCTTCGATGTTTCGTATTTGAGTCGGCGACAGCTCACAGTCAAATATAAGCAGGTCAATTTCATGAATGTCACAGTATTCCTTTATTTCCTCAAGCTTTCCCGAGCCTACATAAGTGGCTGTTTCAGGTCTTTCAAGCTTTTGGGTTATACTTGCCACAGGCTCTGCTCCCGCACTTTCCGTCAGCTCAAAAAGCTCCTGTAAAGATGAAAGAGCGTCGTATTCTCCCGTATCTACGCTTACAAGCAAAGCTCTTGTTACTTTTTCCTGATTATTCTGTATTTCCATAAATCCTCCAAAGATATTTTATCGTTACTATATTTTTTCCATTGCGGTTTTAAATATAAAAAATTTCAAAACACTTTAAAATCAAAGCTAATTGTAGTATAATATATTAAATTTACTTTGTAAACCAACATTTAATAACAGGGGTAAGAAAAATGGATAAACAATATGATGTAGTAATTGTCGGCACCGGTGTTGCAGGACTTTACGGAGCACTTCAATATTCTGAAGATGTTAAGGTGTTGCTCCTTTCCAAAAAGGAACTCACTCTGTCAAATTCATCTTTGGCACAGGGCGGAGTTGCCGCAGTATTGGATACAAGTCATGACAACTACAAACTGCATATTGCCGATACTCTTATTGCGGGAAAATATAAAAATAATCTTTCCGCCGTTGAAAAGCTTGTAACCGAAGGTCCTTCAGATGTTTTAAATCTCAAGGATATGGGAGTTGACTTTGACAGGGATAAAACAGGCGAGCTTATGGCAACACTTGAGGGCGGACATTCAAGAAACAGAATTGTTCATCATAAGGACTCCACAGGCAAGGAAATTGTGGATACTCTTCTTGGATTGGTTGCACAAAAGAAAAATGTTACCATTGTTGACAATGCTTTGGTATATGATATAGACAAGGTTGAAAACGGATTTTATATTTGTATTTTGAGAAACGGTGAAAATTTCTGCGTTTCCTCAAATTACTGCGTCCTTGCAACGGGAGGAATTGGCAGAGTTTACAAGTACACAACAAATTCCGCCATAGCTACAGGGGACGGAATAGCATTTGCCCATATGCTGGGAGCAACAATAAGTCATCTTTCCCGTGTGCAGTTCCACCCCACGGCTTTCGCTTCTGAAAATAACCGAGAGCGTTTCCTAATAAGCGAGGCGGTAAGAGGAGAGGGAGCATATCTTCTCAACTGTAACGGCGAGCGTTTTGTTACAAATTATGACCCCAGAGGGGAGTTAGCCCCTCGTGACGTTGTTTCCCATGCTATAATGGAAGAAGAAAAACGCACAGGCAGCGAGAAATTCTACTTGGATATTACATATAAAGACCCTGAGTTTTTGAAAAACCGATTCCCGATGATTTATTCAAGATGTCTTGAAGAAGGTGTGGATATAACAAAGGACTGGATACCGGTTTTCCCGTGCCAGCACTATCTTATGGGCGGTATTAAGGTTGATTTGGACGCCGCCACAACTGTAGAGGGACTTTACGCCGTGGGCGAATGTTCAAACACAGGCGTTCACGGTGCAAACAGACTTGCCAGCAACTCTCTGCTTGAAGCTCTTGTTTTCTCACGAAGAGCGGCAGAGGATATTATGCGTCATCTCGGTGAAAAAGGCAGACAGGAAATTACCGCACTGCCGCCTGCCCACAATATTCACGGCGAACCGCTGCCAAAAGGAATAAGAACGGAAATCAGAGAAATAATGCAGGATACATATTTTGTAATTCCAAAGCTTGACAAAGTGGAGGAAAGCTACAAGAGAGTTGACGAGATAGTAAACAAGCTTATCACTACAAAATACGAGATAAATGCAGATTACGTTGAGGCAAGAAGCCTTGCCATGGTTGCAGGAATAATTTTAGGCGAAGTAAAGGGAGGAATAAACCTATGATGTTAAATCAGATATATGTGGACAACCTTATTAAAACCGCACTTTTTGAGGATATAAATTACATAGACGTGACCACGGATTATCTTATTGATGAAAACCAGGAGGGAGCGGCACAATTTCTTGCCAAGGCTGACGGCGTTCTCTGCGGCCTTCAGGTAGCTTTGAGAGTGTTTGAAATTTTGCAGCCTGACTTTAAAGCCGAGGTTTTCAAAAAAGACGGAGACGTTTTGAAAAAAGGCGATATTATAGCCAAGGTTTACGGAAAGACAAGAACAATTCTCAAGGGCGAGCGTACAGCCCTGAATCTTATTCAGCATATGAGCGGTATCGCTACGGCTACAAACGAAGCCGTAAAGCTTGTTGAGGGAACAAAAGCGTCAATTGTTGACACAAGAAAAACACTGCCCGGTATGCGTCCTTTGCAGAAATACGCTGTAACAGTGGGCGGAGGAAAAAACCACAGATATAACCTTTCCGACGCGGCAATGCTTAAAGATAATCACGTTGATGCAGGAGGCGGAATAACAAACGCAGTTAAAAAGCTTAAATCAAAGTTAGGACACATGACAAAGGTTGAGCTTGAGGTCAGAAACCTTGACGAGCTGAGAGAGGCTTTGAGCGTTGATGTTGATGTTATAATGCTTGATAATATGACTAACGAGATGATGGCAGAGGCGGTAAGAATTACCGACGGAAAAGCAATCCTTGAAGCCAGCGGCGGTATAACAGCGGAAACCCTCAGAGGTGTTGCGGAAACGGGAGTGGATATAATCTCTATCGGAGCATTAACCCATTCGGTAAAGGCATTTGATATTTCTCTTAAAATACTTTAATTATTTTAATTAAAAAGTATGACAAAATTATAAAATCGATAAGAGCCGATGAACTTGTGAGAAATCCCAGTTCATCGGCTCTGTATATTTTTGTGATACAATGATTTAGCTTTTAATTTTAGAGACAGCCAATCCCATGACCGTGGGATTTTTGTTTTTTATTTAACTTATGTGCCGATTAAAATTCAAAAAATTACTTAGACAAGCCTATAGTGGCTGAATAACGGCATTTCAGCGTGCTTATTTGTACCGCTTACACTTAAAAGGTTGAGATTATTTAGCAGTATCCTTATAATATCCTTGGGAGGTGCAAGATGGATATTCAGATTATCGAGCATATAAAAGAAACAGTTAGTGTAGTTATTCAATGCAAAAAAATTGATGAGGAGGTGAACAGATTAAAAACTCATATTGAATTGTTTGATCAAAAGCTGCACGCAAAAAAAGATAATAAATACTATTTTATTAATTCTGCGGAAGTATTGTATTTTGAGTCAGTAGATAACCGTACATTTTTATATACGTCAAAAGACGTTATGGAAATCAAGCAAAAGTTATATGAATTAGAAGAATTTTTATCTGACAGAGATTTTATCAGAATTTCAAAGTCCCTGATAGTCAATGTCAATAAAATCAAATCCTTAAAACCAGAGATTAACCGCACTGTTTTAGTAACGATGTGCAATGGAGAATGCCTGCATATTACCAGAAAATATGTGAGGGCAGTGAAAAAATTGCTATCAATTTAGGAGGCAGAAATGAAAAATAAAAAAACAGATATTATACGATTTTTTGTGTGGATGAGAAACGGAACAGCGTTTTGTACAACATGGTTTCTTATTCTTGTGTTAGCGTACAGTTGTATTTTCGATATACAAGAAATTTCAACAAATCTCTTAATTAAAATGATTATTTTGATTTTAGGCGGTGTTTTTATATTCAGCATTCTTTTTGCAAAAAGCTTTATAAAAAAGTGGAGCTTTACAAAAAGACTGACAGTTTTTATGGTTTTGTTTAGTGTATATGAATGTTTTGGCTTTTATTGGGTTGGATTATTTGCAGGAAAAGGAACCTGGGTTCAATGGATTGTATTTATAGGGATTGTATGCGGTCTGTATTTTTGCTGTATTGCAATATACCGGAGATACAGTAAAAAACAGGGAGAAATTTATACACAAGCCTTACAGAAATACCAGGAGAAAAGGATTATTGAAAATCAGAATTAAGAATAATTAAAATTGAACAGCAGGCGGCAACGAAAGTTGCCGCCTGCTGTTTTTTAAGCTTTAATTTAATTGATTTTAATTTCAAAAATTAACGCTGAACCTTTATATATCCTTCTAAGCCCAGCTTTTCCGCAGAATAAGGAACTGCTTCTTCAAAGCAGGAACTTTGAATTATTACGGAAAGAATTCTTTTTGCACAGGACTGTAAATCTGCAAGCGTAATAGGACATTCCGCGCCGTCCTCATCCCCGTTCACGGAAGCTACGATATTTTCAACATCATTTTGGCTTCCGGGCATTATTAAATCGTTTCCGGCTTTTATACAGCCTGCGGGACTTGAAGAACCGTATTTAATCTTTTTTTCCAAAGCGGCGGTAACTGAACCTGTAGTTCCCCAGTCAGTCATAACAATTCCTTTAAATCCCCATTCTCCTCTTGCCATCTCGTTGATAAGCTCGTAATTATTTGCGGTGTGAATTCCGTTTGCCAGATTATAGGAGGTCATAATGGACATAGGCTGAGATGTCTTTATTGCTATTTCAAAACCCTTGAGATAGATTTCTCTTGCCGTTCTTTCACTGACGTGTGCGTTTGTATGCATACGGTTGTCCTCTTGGTTGTTAAAGGCAAAATGCTTGATTGTGGTTCCGACGCCTGCGTGTTTCTGAACACCCAAAGTATCAGCTGCCGCACACATACCGCTTATAAGGGGATCTTCGGAATAATACTCAAAATTTCTTCCGCAAAGAGGATTGCGGTGAATGTTCATTCCCGGGGCAAGCCATAATGTAACGCCCAGTTCTTCCATTTCCTCGCCCACAATGTCTCCGGCTTCTTCTATAAGTTTTAAATCCCATGTCTGAGCCAGCAAAGTTGCAATCGGAATAGCAGTGCAGTACTGGTAATAATAAACCGCATCTTTCGGGATTTCTTTATTTATATCTCCTATAATCAATTCAAGTCCCGGAAGAGGGGGAGCGATTGTTTCGGGAATTATATTATTACTGCGGTCTGCGGCAAAGGTTGGGGAAAGTCTTAAACCTGCCGGGCCGTCAGCCAAAATCATGTTCATTATTCCGTATTTTTCAAGAAGCTCAGAGGTTGTATCTCCTGCCGCTCCCGGACAAGCTGCCGAAGCCGCACCTACAACAGACTGGCCGCCGAAACCGCCTCTTGCAGAGCCTACGCAGAGAGCTGCCATTTCTTTAACGCTGAGCTGTGCCGTAAATTCATCAAGACCGGCATTTCCGTTTATAACGTCTTGTATAGTGATTTTTAAAGCGGAGCTGTTTTTTGGGATTTCTGTGTTTTTATAGTCTTCTTTTAATTCTTTTGCCTTGATATTGCAAGACTTTAAATATATTTTTATAGCCTTTTCTTTTTCCTCCTGCTCCTCTTTGTAGGAATACGGAGAAATTCCTTTAGAAGAAATTTCTTTAAATTCACAGTCGGGCTGTAAACGGTTTTTAAGCTTTTCGGTAACAGCGTCCTTGTCAAGACAAATCTCTGCTGCTATTTTTGTGTTTCGGGAACAATTTCCCACACGAATAAAATAGCTTCCCTTTTCAAGAATATATGAGGCACTCTCTGTGTCGTAGGACGCCATTGATGTTATGGGGAAAGAAATTTTAAGTTCTTCTGATTCTCCCGGTGCAAGTTCTTTTGTCTTTGCATATGCAATCAGTTCCTGATATGGTTTTTCAAGCTTGCCTGCCGGAGCGGAGTAATACACCTGAACTACTTCTTTTCCTGAATATTCCGAGCCGATATTTTTTACTTTTGCTGTTACGGTTATGTGTTCGCCGTCCGCTTCTGTATTTTTTACATCAATGCTGAACTTTGTGTAGGACAATCCGTATCCGAAGGGGTACGCAGGAGCAATATTAAAGGTATCAAAATAACGGTAACCTACATATATGCCTTCTTTATAGAACTCGTCATTTAAATCTCCGTTCATGTAGCTGAAAGAGTCTGAACATGGATAATCTGAATAATTTTCTGCCCAGGTGGAGGTCAGGTGTCCGCTTGGAGTTACCTTGCCCGTCAAAACATCGGCAAGTGCATGGCCTCCGATATTTCCTGCCTGACTCATAAGAAGCAGGGCGTCTATGCCCTTTGTGTTCCGCAGAAATTTAGTGTCGATTACCCCTCCCACATTTAAAACAACTATCATGTTATCAAAGTGGTCGGCAAGTTTTTTTATGGCTTTCTTTTCTTCATCGAACAGTTCATAATCTCCCGCTTCTGCCTTTCTGTCGCTGCCTTCTCCCGAATTTCTGGAAATAACATAAACAGCAGTATCGGTATCGGAATTTTTTATATCATCGTCCGTAACCGGTATAATTTCCGGTTCTTTAAAGGGTGAATTTAAAAGCATGAAAAAGGCTTCGTGTCCCTTTTCTTCAAAAGCTTTTTTCAGAGTGTTTCCGTATTTTGTTTTGGCATCTTCCACTGCCTTGTCGTATCTGTCAAGCCATGCCTTGGTTGTTATTTCAAATCCTGCCGATTCCAAGCCCTGTTCTGCATTTACAACATGGCGGCTGTTTACATCGCCTGAGCCTGTACCGCCTTTTATTGTATATCTTCCGCCGTTTCCGAAAAGAGCGATTTTCTTAATGTTTTTTCCAATGGGCAAAACTCCGTTGTTTTCAAGAAGCACCATTCCCTGTGATGCAATTTTTCTTGAGCGTTCCATGTTTCGTTTTTCACGCTGACTTTCTGCTGAATTTGTCGAAGCAAATATTTTAGCCATTTTATTTCCTCCTTATATTTTATATAATTAATTACTGTTAGTTATCAATAATAATTCACTGTGTATTGTATCATATTTTATGGTGTTTGTCGATATTTTAGAAAGAATAATAATAAAAATATATTCTTTCCATTTTTAGATGATAAATATTTTTCAAAAAAGTATTGATTACGGCAGACCGGTGCTGTTTTGAATATCTATTTAAAAATCGGAAAAACTAATCCGTGACAGGAGGTTTTTCTAATGGATTTAAAAATAAAATATGTTGACGGAAGAGAAATTATAGATTCCAGAGGCAATCCCACAGTGGAGACACAGGTGTATTTGGAATGTGGTATCACCGCAGTGGCTTCGGTTCCCTCCGGTGCTTCAACGGGAGTCTTTGAGGCAGTTGAGCTTCGTGACGGTGACGGAAGATATAACGGCAAAGGCGTATTAAAAGCGGTGGAAAATATTAAAAAGAAAATTTCACCGGTTTTAAAAGGCGTAAATGTTACAGAACAGAGAACCATTGACAGACTGATGATTGAGCTTGACGGAAGCGACAACAAGAAAAATTTAGGTGCCAATGCGGTTCTTGCCGTTTCTCTTGCCTGTGCCAAGGCGGCCTCAAAGGCTTTGGCAATGCCTTTGTACCGATATTTAGGAGGTTTCAACAGCTGCCGTCTGCCTGTGCCTATGATGAATATTCTAAACGGCGGTGCTCATGCGTCAAATAATGTTGATATTCAGGAATTTATGATTATGCCTGTAGGTGCGGCTGATTTTTCAAAGGGTCTTATGCAGTGCTGTGAAATATACCAGGCGTTAGGCTCTATTTTAAAAAGTCAGGGTAAATCTACAGCGGTTGGAGATGAGGGAGGATTTGCCCCTGACCTTGCCACAGACAAGGACGCTCTGCTTTTGATTATGGAGGCAGTACACAAGGCAGGCTATAATGAAGAAAACACGAAAATTGCACTTGACGCCGCTTCTTCAGAATGGTATAAGGACGGAATATACACTTTGCCTAAACGCGGCACAATTGCCGACAGCGAACAGCTTATAGATTATTACGAACGTCTTTCAGCCGAATTTCCTATAATATCAATAGAGGACGGTTTGAGCGAGCATGACTGGAGCGGCTGGCAGACTCTCACATCACGTTTGGGAAGAAAGCTTCAGCTTGTAGGCGACGACCTATTTGTTACCAACGTAAACAGACTGAAAAAAGGTATTAAAATGGGTGCGGGAAACTCTGTTCTTGTAAAAATAAATCAGATAGGAACCTTGTCCGAAACTTTTGATACAATAGAAACGGCTCACAAAGCGGGATATACAGCGGTTATTTCTCACAGAAGCGGAGAAACAGAGGATACAACAATTGCGGATATTGCCGTTGCGGTAAATTCGGGACAAATAAAAACCGGTGCTCCATGCAGAACAGAAAGAACGGCAAAATACAACAGACTTTTGAGAATTGAGCAAGTATTATCAAATTCTGCACAATATGGAATTGTTTAATTATATTTTGTATTAATGTGAAATATTTTAACTAATTATTTAAAGGAATAAAACCGTCCATAGGGCGGTTTTGTTCTTTTGAGGAAAATTAATTTTCGGTATTTGTGTTAAAATAGAATAAAATTATTACTATTACACGAAAAGATAAATGAGTAGGGGCTAAAAATATGCAAAATGCAAAAGGTGTATTGGTTAACGGTAAAGAAATCGAAAAGGACGAATGGAAAGAAATAGAAAAGAAAGCCTATAACGGAAATGATTTAGGTGCGGTATATTATCCCTCAAAAACAATTTTTAAGGTTTGGGCACCTACGGCACAAATGGTGAAATTAAGACTTTATGTTACGGGCAGCAGTGAGGAACAAACGGAGGTAAGCAATGTTGTTTCCACTACGGAAATGGAATATACGCCTGAATGGGGTTTATGGAGTCTGACTGTTGACGGGGATTTAAAAAATCTTTATTACACATACCTTGTTACGGTTGACGGAGAAGAAAAGGAAACTGCGGATATTTACGGAAAGGCCGCAGGTGTAAACGGCATCAGGTCAATGGTTGTTGATTTAAAGGAAACAAATCCCCTAGATTGGGAAAAAGATAATCACATATTTGTTGAAAATCCTACCGACGCAATTATATGGGAAACCCACGTCAAAGATTTTTCCTTTGCTCAGTCAAGCGGAGTTACTCATAAAAACAGGGGTAAATTTTTGGCTTTTACAGAACATACCACCATGTACGGGGTGGAAAATCGGCGTGAAACCTGCGTTGATTATTTAAAGAAAATCGGAGTTACCCATGTTCAGCTTATGCCTATATATGACTTTGCAACCGTAAACGAAGCAGGGGGCGACGGCTATAACTGGGGTTACGATCCTGTTAACTATAATGTGCCTGAGGGAAGCTATTCGAGCAATCCCTTTGACGGCAACGTTCGTATAAGGGAATGTAAGGAAATGATAAAATCTCTCCATAACGCAGGAATTGGCGTAATAATGGACGTTGTATTTAATCATACCTACCGAAGCAAGGACTCTTGGTTTAATATAACCGTTCCCGGATATTATTACAGAATATCAAAGGACGGAAAGTGGTCAAACGGCTCGGGTTGCGGAAATGATACAGCCAGCGAGAGGAAAATGTTTAGGAAATATATGATAGATTCTGTTCTCTATTGGGCACAGGAATATCATATAGACGGGTTTAGGTTTGACCTTATGGGACTTCACGATGTTGATACCATGAACGAAATAAGAAAAGCCCTTGACAGTCTTCCCAACGGAAAAAAATATCTCATGTACGGCGAAGGCTGGAAAATGTTTACAAAGGTGAATAAAGGCGTATTTCTTGCCAATCATAATAATATGGGATATCTTGACAGCCGCATAGGTTCTTTTAACGACTCAATAAGAGATACTTTGAAAGGCAGTAACTTTGACGACAGAAACAAAGGCTTTGCCCAGTGCGGAGTAAACAAGAGCGGTATAATCATGGGTGCAGAGGGTCAGTGCGGCAAATACTGCGGCTGGGCAACAGCACCTACGCAGACGGTAAATTATGTTTCATGTCATGATAATTCTACCCTTTATGACAAGCTTGTATCCTCATGTATTGGAAACAGAGATTACAAAATGAGGTACGAAAATCTTATTCCAATGGTAAAGCTTTGCCAAACTTTGGTTATGACGGCTCAGGGTATACCTTTTTCCTTGGGAGGGGAAGAGTTTTGCCGCACTAAATACGGTGACAAAAACAGCTATCGTTCAGCACCTGCTGTAAATATGATAGAATGGGAAAACCTCAGCGTATATTCAGACGTAAGCGACTATTACGCAGGGCTTATAAAAATCAGAAAGCAATTTTCTGTTTTAAGAGACCCCACAAAGACCACTGCCAACAGACTGAAGTTTTTCAATAATCTTCCCACCTATGCTGCGGGATTTATGATTTCTGAAGATGAAGGCAATTTTGGTGAAAACAAACATCATAAAATGGTTGTTTTGTTAAACGGAAGTGCAGACAATTACGTTGACGTTGAAATTGAATACAGCGACGGTTCAAATTGGGTTGTTTTGGCAGACGGAGTTAATGCGGGTATTAAAAGTCTGGGGGTTGTTTCCAACAACAGATTTATGCTGAACAGAAATTCTGCTGCAATACTCATATATAAATCATGGTATGATGAGATAAATAATCACAGCCGTTTTAATCATAAGTAGTTTTAGATATTTTCATTTTTAACAAAATAAAAAACACCAAGCAGAAATACAGAGTTTTTCCGTATTTTGTGCTTGGTGTTTTGGGTTATATAGCAAAAGTTGAGGGGGAATTTTGGGATTTCAAAGGGACAATTGTCCCTTTGGCAGGTGGTTTGGAGGACAGCGTCCTCCAAGGTCTTAAAATTCCTGCAAAAAACAGTTAGAGTGACAAACGTTTTCTTTGGAATATTGGTTTATCTCGTATTTTTGGTTCACGTTTTTGGGAAAGCTACCATAAAAATTTATATAAAATGTTTCGACCGACGTGTTGTAAACATTATTTTTTTACAACAAACGTTAGCACGTCGGAAATAAAAAAATCGGCTTCGGATCCTGTTTTTAGAAATTAAAAAGCACAAATTCCAAGCGACATGGGGAAAACAGCCCGAGTGACATACGTTTTCTTTGGGATATTGGTTCATCTCGTCTTTTGGGTTCACGTTTTATGGAAAAACTCCCATAAAAAATTTATATAAAATGTTTCGCCCGACGTGTTGTGAACCTCATTTTTTTACAACAAACGTCAGCACATCGGAAATAAAAAAATCGGCTTTGGATCCTGTTTTTGAAAATTAAAAAGCACAAATTCCAAGTGACATGGGGAAAACAGCCCGAGTGACATACGTTCACTTTGGGATATTGGTTCATCTCGTATTTTGGGTTCACGTTTTGCGGAAAATTCCCATAAACGCACCTCCCTAAAAACAGTCCACCGGACTGTTTTTTTAACGGTCGGCTTCGACTCCTGTCACTAAAAATAAAAATAGGACAATACCTTTATGGTACTGTCCTATTTTTATTTATTGGTCCGAGTGACAGGAGTCGAACCTGCGGCCTCTTGAACCCCATTCAAGCGCGCTACCAAACTGCGCTACACCCGGATAACTGCAACAGTTATTATATCATATCAGTTTATTAAAATCAAGTATTTTTTTCTTGAAAATTATTATTACAACTATGAATATTTATGTTCTCATATTATTATAAAAACATTACTGTTTTCTTTTAAAATTTTGATATTGCCATTTTTATTAATGTGTGTTAGAATATTTTTATGCATATAACATGAATAAATATACAAAGTATACAACAATTTATTCAATAGCTGAAATAAACACTTTTAAGGAGCTGACATAAATGGGAATGACGATGTCTCAGAAAATTTTGGCGGCACACGCCGGACTTGATTCCGTTAAGGCGGGACAGCTTATTGAGGCAAAGCTGGATATGGTTCTCGGCAACGACGTTACTTCTCCGGTGGCAATAAATGTTTTTGAGGAGAACAACGCAACTTCCGTTTTCGACAATACTAAAATCGCTATGATTATGGATCACTTTACACCTAACAAGGATATAAAGGCTGCTACTCAGTGTCTTCAGGTGAGAAAGTTTGCCGACAAATATGATATAAAGAACTTTCTTGACGTAGGTCAGATGGGTATTGAGCACGCTCTGCTTCCCGAAATGGGTCTTGTTGGTCCCGGAAGCCTTTGCATAGGTGCAGACTCCCATACCTGTACTTACGGAGCTTTGGGAGCTTTTTCCACAGGCGTTGGTTCAACGGATATGGCAGCCGGCATGATTAGCGGAAAGGCTTGGTTCAAGGTTCCATCTGCAATTAACTTTGAGCTTATCGGCAAGCCTCAGGGCTATGTGAGCGGCAAAGATGTAATACTTCACATTATCGGAATGATAGGCGTGGACGGAGCTTTGTATAAGTCCATGGAATTCTGCGGAGAAGGAATAAAGTATCTCAATATTGACGACAGACTCTGCATTGCAAACATGGCTATTGAAGCAGGTGCCAAAAACGGAATTTTCCCTGTTGACGATGTTACAAGAGAATACTGCAACGGTAGATTTCAGGGTACACCTGTTGAATATACAGCTGACGAAGACGCAGTGTATGATGAAACCTATGTGATTGATTTAAGCGAGATAAGACCTACGGTTGCCTTTCCTCATCTTCCGGAGAACACAAAAACTGTTGATGAGATAGGGGAAAAAGAGGTTAAAATAGACCAAGCGGTTATAGGCTCATGCACAAACGGAAGAATAAGCGACCTGAGAGCCGCCGCTGAAATACTTAAAGGCAGAAAAATTGCCAAGGGTGTTCGCTGCATTATTTTCCCGGGAACACAAAAAATTTGGCTTCAGGCTATGCACGAGGGACTTTTTGACATATTTATTGAAGCGGGAGCAGTTGTTTCCACACCTACCTGCGGACCCTGCTTAGGCGGACATATGGGAATACTTGCCGCAGGGGAAAAAGCCGTTTCCACCACAAACAGAAACTTTGTGGGCAGAATGGGTCATGTGGACAGTGAGGTTTACCTTGCAAGCCCCGCTGTTGCAGCTGCAAGTGCGGTTGCCGGCTATATTATTGATCCGGAAAAGCTGTAATAAGGAGGATAACTGACATGAACGCAAGAGGCAGAGTACATAAATACGGAGATAATGTTGATACAGACGTTATTATTCCTGCTCGTTATCTCAACACGGCATCTCATAAGGAGCTTGCCGCTCACTGTATGGAGGATATTGACAAGGATTTTGTTAATAAGGTAAAAGACGGGGATATAATTGTTGCCGACAAGAATTTCGGCTGCGGAAGTTCAAGAGAGCACGCACCGATTGCCATAAAGGCAAGCGGAATTTCCTGTGTTATAGCTTCCACCTTTGCACGTATTTTCTACAGAAACTCAATAAACATCGGACTTCCTATTTTGGAGTGTGACGAGGCGGCAAAGGATATAGAGGACGGCGACATTGTAAGCGTTGATTATGATACGGGAGTAATTCTCAACGAAACAAAAAATAAAAAATATCAGGCTGAGCCCTTCCCAGAGTTTATCCAGAATATTATCCGCAAGGGCGGACTTATTAAATCAATAACAGAATAATAAAAAACTAACCCCGCCGAAGCTCCGGCGGGGTTGCTGTTTGTCTGCAATGTTTATTTCATGGCTATAAGCAAACTTTGTGGAAAAGTTTTGGGATGCCAAAGGGACAATGTCCCTTTGGCAGGTGGGTTGGAGGACAGCGTCCTCCAAGGTTTAAAATACAGTAAAAAACTCAAAAGTGAGCAAAAAATAGTTCGGTGAACAAAAGCAAGCGTTCGCCAAAAAACTAAAAGAAGTGCAATGACCATGGTTTTCACAGTCATTGCACTTTTTTATTAGTTGATTTTTTTCACAGCCGTTTTGTAAAGATGAATAAAATATAATTATGGTTGTGTACAAATTATATACTTATTGTGCTTTTACAAGCCGGATTTGTATTAATGTTGCGTCGAAAATACTCACCTTATTATCGCCGTTCATATCAGCAAAATCAATATCAAATACGCCTTCGTTATCTATGCGTACCAGATATTTTTGAATTGCCGTTGCATCTGTTATCTCGATAACTCCGCTGTGATTGACATCTCCGAGAACTGCTCCGCAGCCTGTGCATACGCCGTCTTCAAAATGATGTCCTGTTGCAGGAATAACCTTCCACTCATCAAGATTTGTAATCTCTGCAGTACATTCTGCATCTTCAAAATATTTATCGCATGAGCAAATATAATAATCCTTAACACCAGGCTCTGTGCAGGTTGCAGGCTTACCGCTTACAAGTGTTCCTGAATGTACATGTGCGTCTTTCCACATACGCTCTACAACAGCATAGTCAATACGGCTGTATCCGCCTGTAACAGTAACTTTAAGTGTATGCTCCTCGTTTGCCTTAGCATTCTCAACTGGAACATACCACATGCGTGCGGAGATTTTACCGTTTGTTCCAAGCTTTGAAGTATCAATTGTCTGAGGTTCAACAACTTCACCGTCAAGTTCAAAAGTAAGTGTTCCATACTGACCGCTGGTTGATGTATCTCCCATTGGAGTAATTCCGCTGTAAAGCTGAACGCCGGTTCCCTTGAAATGAATTGTATAGCTTGCACCGTCCGCTTTTGTCCTTGCAAATCCTAAGTTTTGATACATTGCATTCTGTATATGCTCAACCCAGTTGCTGTTCTCATCAGCGTCAGCATTAAATCCAGAATTATCTGTTCCTATCTGCTTGCTTATTGTCAAAGCAGGAGTGTATTCAAATCTGTTTTTTTCATTTTCGTCTGTTACATTCTGATTGATATAAATCTGAACAGCCTTAGTTCCTGCATTGTACTCATTGAGTATATCTTCCGGAACCTCTCCTTTATAAGTTACAGTTGCTCCGTCAATACCTGCCTGATTATTGTTAAGCTTTTCAATTTCAAGAGTATATACTCCCTGCTCCAAGCCGTCAAATATAAGGCTTGCACCTGAGCCGGTTTTCCATGTAATAACTTCACCGTTTTCATCTACAACTCTTGCTCTGATGTTGCTTGCCTGATCACTTCTGAGCTTGAGTTCTACTTTTGTTCCATAGAATTTGAATGTTGCCTTTGCTCCTGTCCAGTTGGAGAAGTGACCGTCATTTTCCAAAGGATAATATGTAAAAGAAGATCCATTGGACTCTGTTTCACGGTAAGACCACAAAGAATCATAATCGAAACGGAACAAACCGTCACCCATTGTGTTGTCATTTACTGTAACTACATTCACATTATTAGGGTCAACGATTTCTAAATTGCTGCCAACGCCATAAATTGCCGGTAAACCATTTGATATAACCTCAAACTTTAAGGCTGTTGTCTTAACAAGCTCTTCTGAGTTAAATGTCCATGTACTGTCTGCATGTGCCATATCTCCCAGAGATACCCACTGATTGTCACTATTCTTATAGTACACAGTGATTGATGTTATATTATTTTCCTTTTCTGTTATTGTAATCTCATCAAAACGGCTTTCATCGAAGCTGTTTTCAAGGCTGTATGTTTCAGCCTCTGCTGATGGCTGCCAATATGTTTCGTTGTGATTATCAAATGCAAATGAAGCGTACATGCCTTCATCTGCTGCCGGTGTTGATGTAGCTTTAGCGTCGATCTTCCAGAAATAGAGATTTGCTTCGCCGCCGCCCAATATTATTGTAAACTGTCCGTTTTCATCAATAGCTACCTTTTTAAGTTCCCCGTTATTGTCCTTATCGACCTCATACAAGTCATAGCCTATAAAGGACGGGTCAACTGTAATTGTGATTTCCTGACGGGTATTACCGGAAGAACCTTCCTCACGTGCTGTAATATTAAACTGATTGTAGCGTTCAGCCTGTCCTGCTACCAAGCCATTCATTACCATAAATGCTTTTGGAGCTGTTGCACCTGCAAAGTACTCTGCTATCTCGCTTTCATAAAGTCCCGGCAGTGTGTCAAAATATCCCAAAAGAACATCTCCGGTCAAACCGTCATGTGTATCGGAAAGGCTTACCATTGACACATCCTTAAGACCATATTCCTTATTTTTAAGCTGGCTTTCCTCTGCGTCAAAATTACTGCGGTTAAAACCATCTGTTGATGCAGAATCATCTGCACCCAGTTCTCCGACTTTTACCATAATCCAGTCACTGTTCAAACGTGTGAGCTGGTCATCTATGGCGTGTACTCTGTCAATAATTTCTCCCCATTCCAGAAGTCCACGTGTAGGTGTTCCGTCTTCATCCCAGAAATATGAACGGTCAAACTGATATTCAACACGGAAGAAATTGAGCCATTTCATACCTGAAATCAAAGATGTATTTACAACCAAATTCTTATTTGACTGTGAATGGTTAAATGCAAATGCATCAAGATACTGACCAAACATTATAGGCTTGGTTCCTGTACCGTCATTTCCGCCTGATGCAAGCTTGCGATAAAGATTCCATGTTGGAAGGTTCAGCAATTTGCGGGCTGCAGCTTTCTGAACATTCTCAGCAGAAAGGTTTATACTTGAAGGATTAGCCCAAGAACTGTCACCGTAATAGTCGTCCCATGTGAGCATATCAGGTTCTGCTATTTCCATATATTCTCGGAGATTTGACTCATTCCACTGATTCGGGAACTGATTTGTATGGAGAATAACTCCCGGATAATTTTCACGTGTCCAGTCAAACCATTTTCCGAAAGCTTCAGCTTCACTTCTGCTGTAGTATCCCTCGTCACCGAAACAGAAGCTGATTGCATTATAAATGTAATCCTTCATGGATTCCGGAATAAAGTCTGTAGGCTCACCGGCGCTTGACATATTGTTGCCGCCGAAAGGAGCCTTTGCAATACCCCAAAGTGAATCAGGATTATAAAGCATATAATCTGAATTTCCAAAATCAGGGTCATAGAAAAGCGGTCCATCGTAACCAAACTGCTCTGACTCTTCTACTGTAGGTGTTCCACGTCCGTATCCCTCACTTGGAGTCCAGCCAAGCATAGGCAAACCACGTTCTATAACTGTTGCCTGACCGCTTGATATATACTGATGCTGTTCCTCATGCTCATAAGGAACATCTCCGCCATCCGGTGCCGGCTGCTTTTCCGGAACATCAGCTGAATCTGTATATATCATAAACTGATACATGCGGAGATTCTTATTGGAATACTGCCAGTTTGTAACTTCAAATTTTATATAGCGTGTATCATATGATACACCAAGTTCATATCTTACAACATTCTGATGATACTGTACACCTGTACACATATTTCCCTTTGTTACAGGAGTTTCCCACTCCTGACCGTCTTTGCTGACAGATATTTTCACTTTATTTTGTCCCAAGCCAAGATTTGAAGGGCCGAAAGCTGCACGTATACGGCTTATACTGTACACATCACCGAGATCAACTGTAAAAAGAGTTGTGGGTTCTTTTGTTCCCTGTCCGTCAGGAAGCTTAGAGGCCCCTACTTCCCAGTAGGACTCACTTGTGTCTACATATGAACCATCAGCTTTACTGCTTTCAGGCAAGATTACAAGGTAATCCTTTTTCAGGATTTCCATAAGCTTTGCCTTGTCGCCTACAGCTGTTTCCACTGAAAGGTCATTCATAATCTTTTCATCGTTTACAATGGCTGTACGTCCACGGTAGTCAGAATTAACCTTTGTTACATTAACCGTGTAGGTTTTAGATTTGTCGCCCTGTGACACATTAACAACTATGTTATGTTCGCCAAGCTCAGATACATCCATCTGTACATAGCCACTGCTGTTCAAAGATTCGCCGTTAACTGTTATCTTAGCATCTTCAGATGAGGCAAATGGATAAATCTGTATAGAGTTTACCGAACTGTACGCTGTTCCTGTGTAACTTGTTACCTCCGGAGCAAATCCTGTGTCGTTTGGCTTAACACCGTCTGGATAGGCTTCCGTAGGGGTAAGCTTGTAAACCTTATCAATTATAAGGTTTTTAAGATACGGTTCTTCACCGTTCGATGTTTCAACTGCGGAAACTGCAACAGATGTTACAGCTGTAACCAACAGCATCCACGCACACAACAGACTTAAAATGCGTTTGCTAAATCCTTTAGAACACATTTTTTCCGCTGCTTTACTTTGTGTTTTCTTCATTTTGTGTCCTCCTTTTGTTTTTTTGTTTGCAAGTGTAATTGCCATATTTCCTTTATAAAGAATATATTACTTAGTATGATAAAATAAAGAAATTTTGTTACAGGTTTTTGCTATACTAAACAAACAAACGTGGAATAAAAAAATTTTTGGCTCAAATAATACACTTGTATGTCAAGAATATTATAACATTTCAAATTTTACAATTCAACATACAATAATATATATGTGTAACAAAATGATTTAAATATATGGTTTATTTTTAAACGATATATACATTTTGATTGTGCGGCTGTAAATTATATAAAAAATATTAAAGCGATAATTTTATCGGTTCTGAGTACATAGTTTTCCGTTGTCTTTGTTTATAATAAGTATTTATCAAACAGCAAACCCGCCGAAGCTTCGGCGGGTTTGCTGTTTATCTTTAACTTTATAAATTAAGCCAGAGATTAACTGACAGAAACTATTTTACAGCCGTCTTTTACAGGCTTGCAGAGAAAAACTTTCTCATAGGTTTCTTTTAAAGCTTCAATGCACTTTTTTGCCTGTCTTTCCGAAGAAAAAATTCCGTAAACCGCCGAACCTGAGCCTGTCATTAAAGCTCCCTTTGCTTTATTTTGGTACATTGCCTTCTTTATGTCCGCAACCTGCGGTATCTGTAAGGCTTCTTCAAAATCGTTGTAAAGTGTGGCACAAAAATTTCTTAAATCTCCGCTATAAATAGACCTTATAAGATATTTACTGTATTCGGCTACCTTAGGCGGCATTTCGTCAACCTTTGCATAGGCTTCCTTTGTAGACACGGAAACATCTTTCGGCTTGCATATTACAATATGGCATCTGGGCATTGACCTTATTTTTTCCAGAGTTGCGCCGATTCCCGTGCCGTACTGGGTTCCTCCGTTTATACAGAAAGGAACATCGGCACCTACCTTTTCACCTATACCGCAAAGCTCTTTTTCTTTTAACCGTGCGTCAAACATTCTGTTTAGTCCCACAAGTGCCGCGGCTCCGTCGCTGCTTCCTCCTCCAAGGCCTGCCTGGGTGGGGATTACTTTTTTTATATCTATATGAACTCCGGATACGGGAATATCGGTATATTTAAAAAACTGCATTGCCGCCTTGTAAACAATGTTTTTTTCGTCACAGGGAACGCCGGGATAATTGCAGGAAATCGTTATTTCGCCGCTGTCGTTTGATGTTAATACAAGCTCGTCATAAATTGAAACCGCCTGCATAACGGTGGACACGGAATGATAGCCGTCGCTTCTCAGACCGTTTACGTCCAGCGAAAGGTTTATTTTCGCCGGAGCCAAAACTTTTATTTCCATAGGATTTTCACCTCTCAGCTCTGGGGATTTTCCTCTTTAAGTTCCTTTAAAAATTCTTCAATTCTCTTTAAAGCCTCTTTAAGATGAGCAAGGGAGTAGGAATAGGAAACTCTCACATATCCCTCTCCGCTTTCACCGAAAGCATTGCCGGGAACAACAGCCACGTGCTTTGCTTTTAAAAGCCTTGTGCAGAAATCCTCGGAGGAAAGACCCGTGGATTTAATACAGGGGAAAACATAAAAAGCACCTAAAGGTTCAAAACAGGAAAGTCCCATTTTGTTAAAGCTTCCCACCAGCAAACGTCTTCTCATGTTATATTGGCTTCTCATATTTTCAATATCGCTGTCGCCGTTTTTAAGTGCCTCAATAGCCGCATACTGAGCGGTTGTGGGAGCTGACATAATGCCGAACTGATGAAGCTTTGTTATCTGGTCGATAACAGGCTTCGGTCCCAAAGCATAACCCAAACGCCAGCCTGTCATGGCGTAGGTTTTTGAAAAGCCTGAAACAACAATGGTTCTTTCTTTCATATTTTTGATTGAGGAAAAAGCCGCGTGTCCTTTTCCATTATATGTAAGCTCTCCGTAGATTTCATCGGAAAGAACAAACAGGTTATGTTTTTCAACAACTTCGGCAATAGCCTCCAGGTCGCTTTTTTCCATAATCGCTCCTGTAGGATTGTTGGGGAAAGGAAGTATCAAAACCTTTGTTCTGTCTGTAATTTTCTCCTCAATGTCCTGAGGCGTCAGCTTGAAATTGTTTTCCATTTTGGTTTCAATTATAACAGGCGTTGCGTCTGCCATAAGAGCCAAGGGCTCGTAGCAGACAAAAGAAGGCTGAGGAATTAAAACCTCGTCACCCTCTTCAACAACACATCTCAAAACCGCGTCTATGGCTTCGCTTCCGCCTACGGTCACAAGGATTTCGTTTTTCGGGTCGTATTCCACATTAAATCTTCTGAGAAAATAATTTGATATTTCCTCTCTAAGCTTTATAAAGCCTCTGTTTGGCGTATACCAGGTTTTTCCCTTTTCCAATGAGTCGATACCTGCCTGTCTTATATGCCAGGGAGTCTGAAAGTCAGGCTCGCCTATGCTCAGAGAGATAACGTCCTCCATTTCGTTGGCAATATCGAAAAACTTTCGTATTCCCGAAGGCTTAACTTCTTTAATCTTTTTATTTAATATCTTTGAATAATCCACCATATTTTACTCAGATACCCTCTCTTTCCTCTTGCTTATCTCCCTGAGAATCAAGCAAAATACCGCCCTCTTTATATCTTTTCAGCAAGAAGTGAGTGGCTGTGGATATAATTCCCTCCATAGCGGAAAGCTTTCTTGATACAAAGGTAGCAACGTCCTGAATTGTTTCGCCTCTTACGTAAACCGCAAGGTCATAGGCACCCGCCATAAGATAAACAGACTCAACCTGCTCAAATTCGGTAATTCTCTGAGCAATCTCATCAAATCCTGTTTCTCTTTTCGGTGTAACTTTAAGCTCGATAAGTGCGGTAACCCCTGCGTCCTGAACCTTTTCCCAGTTTACAAGAGCCTTGTATCCTACAATTATACCGCTTTTTTCGTACTCTCTTATCTGTGCCTTTATATAATCCTCAGGCTCACCCAATATCATGGCAAGCTGAGCCGTGGAAAAATTTGTACTTTCGCTGAGTAAAGCCAATAAACGATTCATAACATAACCACCCTTTTGATTTTCTATATAGTTTGGTACACTTCGTTTTCCACCGTTTTTTCCGAAGAAAAGCAAATGGCTGTACCTATTGCAAACAGTTCTCTCTGTTCGCAAAAAATATTCAAGGCTATGGCGTCGCAGTTTCCCACGCCTGCCTTTGTCACAGTCGCCACAACGGATTTGTCCGCGTCAACAATATCGTAAATTCTGCGGCGGACGCTTCCGCTTATGTGCCAGCTTATGCCGTAAAATATACATTCCTCCAAGTTGGTATGACTTGTGACAACAGAAATTCTTTCTCCTCCTGCCGTAAGAGAATACAGCGTATATAAGGGGAGTTTTATTCTTCTTATAACAAGGCGTTTAACCCCGGAAGTGTCCTCAATGTATATTTTGGACATAGGGTTTCCCTCTTTGCTTGTTACTCTGTATTTATCATCACCCATGCAGTCTTTAACTGTAAAAATAACATTTCCCGATGTTGTTTCTCTTTTCAGAAAGACTTTCATAAGCACACGTCCTTTTCAGAGTTTTTCTGCCTCTTCCATCCATACCGCAAAAGATGCGTCGCTGGGCATTGTAAAATCCCCCCTCGGCGATAATGAAACCGAGCCGATTTTTGGTCCGTCGGTCATACAAGACCTTTTAAACTGCTGAGTGAAAAATCTTCTGATAAATACCTTTAACCACGATTTTATCGTATCTTCTCCGTATATTCCATCGAAAGCTGTATTTGCAAGGAAAAATACCTTTGAAGCCGAAAAACCGTATCTTACAAAATAATACAGGAAAAAGTCGTGAAGCTCGTAAGGTCCCACAACGTCCTCTGTTTTTTGGGCAATCTCGCCGTCCTCTGAGGGCGGCAAAAGCTCGGGGCTTACGGGAGTATCCAAAATATCCTTTAAAACCTCTCCCAAAGCTTCGTCACAGTGCTGTGACTCGTATTGTGTCAAAACCCGTACAAGGGTTTTTGGAATATCCGCATTTACCGCATACATGGACATATGGTCGCCGTTATAAGTAGCCCAGCCTAAAGCAAGCTCGGAAAGGTCGCCCGTTCCCACAACAATAGCTCCCTTTGTGTTGGCTATATCCATAAGCACCTGGGTGCGTTCTCTTGCCTGACTGTTTTCATAAGTGACGTTTCTCATTTCCTCGTCGTGTCCGATATCGAGAAAATGCTGTCTTACGGAAGCGGAAATGTTGACCTCTTTAAAGTCTGTTCCGTAGCATTGTGCAAGCTTTTCCGCATTTGACTTTGTTCTTCCCGTTGTTCCGAAGCAGGGCATGGTAACAGTAAGAATATTTTTTCTGCTTATTCCCAGCATATCGCAGGCACGGACGCACACAATAAGTGCCAATGTGCTGTCAAGACCTCCCGACAAGCCTATTACCAGCTTGTCACAGTTTATATGCTCCATTCTGACTGCAAGAGCAGAAGCCTGCATGGTGAGTATCTGCTCACAGGTTTTATCAAAATTTTCATGTTTAGGAACAAAAGGAAGACGGCTGATCTCTCTTCGTAAAACAATTTCTCTTTCATCAAGAGAAAAATATACCTTTTTGATTATGCGGTCAACACATACGTCGATGTTGTCCGAAGCGATGGCGAAAACCGCACTTTTTCTTCGGTCACTTTCCATTTTTTCCAAATCAAGGTCGCCGTAAACCGCACCATTGGTGCATAAGGGACTTTCTGTTATAATTACTCCGTTTTCCGCAATCAGTCTGTGGCCTGCACATACTATATCTGTTGTGCTTTCTCCCAAAGATGCAGAGGTGAATATATATCCGCAAAGCATTCTTCCGCTTTGTGAGCAGACTACCGAACGGCGGTAATCCGCCTTTCCTATAACTTCACCGCAGGCAGAGGGGCAAACCGTTATTTTGGCACCGCCTACAGCAGTAAGATATTCGCTGTTGGGAATAGAGGAGAAAAGAGATTCTCCCATATCCACACAAACGGAAAACAGACTGTTTTTCTGATTTTCAAAAACAATATATGGATTTAGGGGTATTGACTTGCAGTCTGCATAGTCGATAACCGCGTCCAAGCCTATGCCGTCGGAAAAGTATTTGGCAAGGGAAAACTCGTCGTGTCTTTTGATTTTTCTTTTGGGAACAGCTCCTACAACCTTGCCTCTGCTGCAAAAAAGAGCACAGTCATAAAGCTTTCCGCCGAACTTTACGGGTACGCCTATTACAAAAGCCGTCATAAGAAAGGCGGTTTCGTTTAAAAGCTCTTTAACTGCATTTTCCGCACTTTCCAGCAGTGTGTTGTGGAAAAACAAATCTCCGCAGGTTATGCCCGTTACGGAAAGCTCGGGGAAAACCACAAGAGAGGTTCTGTTGTCGGCAGCCTCAAAAATAAGCTCTTTTATTCTTGCTGCGTTGTATCGGCAGTCTGCCGGATGAACCCGAGGGGACGCCGCACTTACTCTTAAAAAACCGTAATTCATACAATCACCCGTATTTTGAAATATTAAAAAAACACAAAATATCTTTGCATATCATTATACCCCAGCCAAAGAAATTTTACAAGTGATGTTACAAAACATTATAAACGGCAGAAAGCAGCAAAATCTCCTAAAATTTTGCAATACGCATTTTCAATATATTTTCAGTTCTCAATTCCAAAATATAGGTCAATTTGCTTGACTTTAAATATGAAATGATGTAAAATGAAATCAAAGAAAAGGAGTGATACCAATGAACAATGAATTTGCTGCAGATTTGATCACTTTGATTGACGATGATAATAACGAGCATACCTTTGAAATTCTTGATACAATAGAATATGAGGACAAGGAATATTATGCTCTTTATCCCGTGTTCGACGATGCAGAAGAAAGCGTCGAGGATAACGGCGAATATTATATTATGGAAGTAGTAGAGGAAAACGGTGAAGAGGAACTCGCCGAAGTAGAGGACGACGAGCTTTTGGATAAGCTGGCTGAAATTTTTGAACAGCGTTTTGAGGAACTTTTTGACGACGACGAAACCGAAGAATAATCCCGTTCTTTTCAGAATATAATATTCTTGTATTAAATTTCAATTTGCTTAATTCCCTGCTTAATGCGTGACGGTTGTTAAAATAACCCTACAACTAATAAATCGGGAGCTTAAGCTCTTTTGACGGTGTGAAGACCTCCCCGTTTCGGGAAGAAGGAATCCTAAAGCCAAAAGGCGGCACCCACCTGCTTTTCTTTCGTAGGCAGGTTATCTTAAACAACACACGGTTAAGCGGGGCTATTTAATTTGAAGATGGATCGGGGAGAAATACCCGGTCTTATTTTTTTATTATCCGCTTATTTATGTTTTGAAAATAGAAAATTTGACGCTTTTGCGTCTTAAATACAATCAAAGATGGTGAATTATATGAACGTTTCTGTTTTGGGCTGTGGAAGATGGGGAAGCTGTATTGCTTGGTATCTTGATAAAATAGGTCATAATGTAACCTCCTGCGGACTTGCAGACGCCCCGGAGTTTATTAAGCTTTCTGCCGAAAGAAAAAATGATTATCTTTCCTTTCCTCCCACAATAAATATCACCTCGGATTTACAGCAGGCAATATCCTCTGCTGAGGTAATTATAATCTCCATATCCTGTCAGCATTTACGCTCCTATATGGTGGATATATCAAAGCACGATTTAAAAAATAAAATAATCGTCCTTTGTATGAAAGGAATCGAGGTTTCAACAGGCTGCCGTCTAAGCGAAGTTGTAAGGGATTTTGTGGACGAAAAGGAAACTCCTATTGCCGTATGGGTAGGTCCGGGACACCCTCAGGACTTTGTCAAAGGTATTCCAAACTGTATGGTAATTGACAGCAACAATAAAGAGGTCAAAACAAAGCTTGTTGAGGAATTTTCCGGAGATATTATCCGCTTTTACATAGGAACCGACCTTATCGGCTCTGAAATAGGAGCGGCTGCCAAAAACGTGGTGGGAATAGCCGCAGGAATTTTGGACGGTCTTAATTTTACCTCTTTGAAAGGTGCGTTAATGGCACGTGCTCCCTACGAGGTTTCAAGACTTATAAAGGCGGTAGGAGGAAATGAAAAAAGTGCCTACGGACTTTGCCATTTGGGCGATTACGAAGCTACGCTTTTTTCAAAGTGGAGCCACAACAGACAGTTCGGAGAGGACTTTGCCCACGGCAAAAAGTTTGACAAGCTGGCGGAAGGCGTTATGACCTCTAAGGCACTGCTGAAAATGGCTGAAAGATACGATGTTGACCTGCCTATTGTTAGAGCCGTAACAAACGTGCTTTTTGACGGCGTTTCTATAAAGGATACCTTGGACGATTTGTTTTCCCGTGAAATAAGAGACGAGTTTTGGCAGGCTGAATAATATAAAAATTTAAAATAAAATATATCACCTATCTGTGAGATTTTAAATAATATGTAATGTCACGGTATAAAAGAAAAAACCCATGGCAAAAATATTATTGAAAACAAAAACATGGAGCGTGAACAATGTGAACATACATCGTGGTGATATATATTATGCAGATTTAAGTCCGGTAGTTGGTTCTGAACAGGGAGGAATACGACCTGTTTTGATTGTGCAAAACGATGTGGGCAACAAATTCAGCCCGACAGTTATTGCCGCTGCTATTACAAGCCAGCAGTCTAAAGCCAACCTGCCTACACACATTGCCATTGACACAACAGGAAGCGGTCTTCAAAAAGACAGCGTGGTTCTTTTGGAACAAATAAGAACCATTGACAAAAAAAGACTGCGTGAAAAAATGGGCAGTGTGGACGACGGCTACATGGATAAAATCAATAAGGCAATTTCAATTTCCTTTGGATTGCTTTAAACTGATTATTTTGCTTAAAATCAACTAATCAAAGGGACAAACCTATATACATTAAAGGTTGTATAGCAAATGCTGGGGTGAATTTTGGGATTCCAAAGGGACCACTGTCCCTTTGGCAGGTGGTTTGGAGGACAGCGTCCTCCAAGGTCTTAAAATATACTGCAAAAACAGTCCTAGAAATGTTTTTTGCCGTGCAATAATTTACTTTTTACCCCAACTATTGACAAAGAACCATATTAAATAACCCCACGGATTAAAAGTTCCGTGGGGTATTGTTATGCATTTATAAAGTTTTTGCTACATTATATGAAATCCTGCAGGTCTTATGGACAGAACATGGCAGGAGTTTTCTCCCAATACTGCCTCAATGCCGGATTTAAATTCATCAAGAAGGTCAAAGGGAACAAAAGCCTGAACAGTGCCTGCAAAGCCGCCTCCGTGAACTCGGAAAGCACCTTTTCCTTTCAGAAAATTCTCGCAAAGCATTAATGCCAAAGCTACGTCCTGATGCTTCTTGCAACCTGCGGGAACAACATTTTGCAGATACATCCATGAAGATCTTCCTGACTCGTTTACAAGTTTCAAGAATTCATCAAAATCCTTGTTTTTAAGTGCTTCCACCTGTTTAGGGACTCTTGCGTCATCATTGTAAAAATGAACCCCACGAAGTACCGCTCTGTCGCCTGCAATACTTCTAAGCTTAGGAATATCAGCCATAAATACTTCCTTAGGTACTTCTCTGAGTACGTCTTTGCCGTAATAATTGCTGATGATTTTCAGCTCGTTGGGAATTGCCGCATATTCGTCGGTAAGGTCAGAGTGGTCTGCTCCTGTATCAATGATACACAGAGCATGGCCTGACTTTGAAAAATCAAAGTCTACATTGGTTATTTTTGGATTTTTCGGGTCATCAAAATCCATTTCAACCATATTTCCTGCGGCGGAAGCAGTCTGATCCAAAAGTCCGCAGGGTTTTCCGAAATAAACGCTTTCCGCATACTGGCTTATTCCTGCAATTTCAACAGGTGTTGACTTATCCTCGTTAAAAAGATGGTTTATTACAGACGCTATAAGAACTTCGTAAGCCGCAGAGGAGGAAAGACCGCTGCCTTTCAAAACATTTGACGTTGTGTAAACGTCAATACCCGCAAGCTTGCACCCTTTTTCGCTGAATTTTTTCAAAACTCCGCGAATTAGGGAAGCAGATTTATTTATCTCCTCCTGATGTATCTCCAGGTCGTTTATGTCTATCTCATCTTCGCTGTAACCCTTTGACTTAACTCTCACCTTATCTGTTCCGTTAACGGAAACAGCGGCGATTATATCAAGATTTACGCTTCCGGCAAGACATCTTCCGTGCTGGTGGTCTGTGTGGTTACCGCCTATTTCCGTCCGTCCCGGTGCGGAACAGAGCATTACCTCTCTGTCGTCTTTTCCGAAATGCTCTTCAAAGCCCTTAAGCACTTCTAAGTAACGGTTTTTATTAACTTCTGTTTCATTGTAGAGTTTTTTTAATTCCGGGTCAATTTTACCTGCGGAAAAATCTTCTGTCCATTGTTTTATGGTTTTCATAATGCACCTCAAATTATGATTTATGCTTAGTTTTAAAC
>CALWIW010000006.1 GCA_944380855.1 uncultured Clostridia bacterium
CCTCATACTCGTCCTCGTTTTCCTCGGTAATTTCCGGAGGATTAGCCGGGTCATAGGTTTTATTGCTTACAGAACAGAGAAGCTCTCCTGTTTTGTAGTTATATACAACCACAGCTCCCTCCTTGTCCCCCATAGCCTCCTGAGCCACTCTGTTGACGTCGGCGTCTATGGTCAGGTTTATATCGTTTCCCTCTTTCAGAGATTCAGGCATACCGAGTCCCCAAATATAGTTAAAGCCTGTAAGCTGGGTTCTGTAAAGACTCTGAATAGCAGTAGATATGTTCAGACTGTTGTCGCCTACCACATGAAGCAGAGAACATCTTGTAGTGTAATCCTCGTGATATTTTCTTTCTCCGTCCTCGGTATATGCAAGGACTGTTCCGTTTCTGTCGTATATTTTTCCTGCCATGGCAAGTCCGCCGCTTCCTGCGGTGTGACCGTTATAGGGCTGCTGAACCCATGACTGGTTGTTCATAACAAGTCTTACGCAAAAGGTAGCAAGTCCCGCAAAAAACGCCAACGCAAAGATATATACCAAAATACTTCTTGTCCAAGTTCTTTTCATGGAATACCTCCTTTATTTGCGACGCATGGCGTAAGTTCTTTCGTCCGCCGCTTTTATAAACGCCAAAAGACCCCAGCAAGAAATCATACTTGAACCTCCCAAGCTTATAAATGGCAGTGTAACGCCGGTGAGAGGAAGAATATCCGTAGCACCGAAAATATTAAGAGCCATTTGGAAAAGCAGCATACCTGCCGCACAGCAGGCAGATATGGAATAGAATGTGCTTCTGCTTCTGGTGGTTATTGCTCTTGAATAAAGCACAAGGCCGCCGATGGCAATTGCACAGATAACCGCAACAAGTATACCCATTTCCTCTGCCACAAGGCCGAATACAAGGTCGTTTTCTGAGGCAAACACATATTTTAAACAGCCGTTGCCCACGCCTACGCCGAACAGTCCGCCTGAAGCGGTATATGTGAGAACTCTTGCCTGCTGGTATGCGTTTGTCTGAGCATATTCCCAAACGTGTCCCCATGAAATAAATCTGTCGGCAATATAAGGTTTGAATTTAAGAACCATTGCACCGGCAAATACTGCTGCAGTGACCGCAAGAATAATGGTTTTAAAATCTCCCGAACGCATAAAGGCGATAAAAAGGAAGGTGATAAAGAATATAAGTCCCGTACCGAAGTCGCCCATTATTGCCAAAGCACCAACGCAGACAGCAGAGAAAATAATGTACTCCAAAAGGTTTTTGCTTGTCTGCAACTGGTCCAAGGTTGCGGCACCAACGAAAATAAAGGCTATTTTTACAAATTCAGATGGCTGAATGGTAAAGGAACCTATGGAAATCCAGTTTGCCGCACCGTGCTGAATTTTACCGAAAATAAGGTTTATGGCTAAAAATCCCACGGCACCTATCATAATTATGGTTCTGTATTTTTTAACTCTGTCGGGATTTTCCATAAACTTTATAAGGAAAATAAACAGAGCCATTCCCATTGCGGCGGTTATCATCTGGGTGTAAGCCTGCCGCTCTACCTGCCGTACAAGAAGCATTACTCCCAGTCCCGTCAGGAAAAATCCCAAGGCTTCCAGCTCAAAATTAACTCTCTTTAAAACCACCGTAGAAACAAAGAAAAATGTCCAGCCCAATGCCGCAAGACAGCCCCAAACCACAAGAGGTCTGAAATCCTGTATTTCATTGGAAAAGCAGGCGGCAAGTGCCATAAGCAGATGGAATACGGTTATAAGTATCATAAGCTTGTACTGTCTTATGGAAAGCTTTGTCTTTGCCTTGGAGAAATACCACGAGGGCTTTATTTCCTCGGAATATTCGTTTCCTCTTCTCACTGCCAGCGTGGCAGAACCCACGGATATTTCATCGTCAATCATAAGCTTTACTCTGCCGCGGGTTTTCTTTCCGTTGACATATGTTCCTGATTTTGATTTTGTGTCGGTTATAAACCAGCCGTCCTCACGGCGAAGCAAAACACTGTGATCACGTGAAACCGTATCGTTTTGAATACATATATCGCTTCGTCTGCTTCTTCCTATGGAATTTTCCCAAAACACCACAGGGTACTGCTGACCTGTTATAATGTCAACCAAAGTAAGCAGAGGTTTTTCCGCTCTTCTGTGATGACGCATTGATTTATAACACTGATATACTATTACCGCCGCATAAATAGGCAAAAGCATTCTCAGAGCAACAACCGAAGCGTCCATTATCATTTGTATATCCAAAAAATCACCCTTTCCTGTAAAGGCATTAATTAAATAGCTGCGTTTACTGTTATTTAACTGCACAGAAGCAAATTAATTTGTAATACTTCTGCACCTTATATCATATTACCAAAACGTGATAATGTCAACAAACCTTTGATGAATTAATTGCTTGGTTTACCTCTTAAAAAGAAATTCATTATTATGCACTTTAAAAAGTGTGTTATTAAAAAAATATTTGGCAATTTGCTCTTTATACTTGCCTGCGTTCACAAACTTTACACATTTTTTACAAACAGCTAACATTCTTTTTACCTGCACACTTCATAATAGAAACGATTTAACACGAAAAAACTACAAAAGGATGGTAGAAATGGACGTTTTATCAATTATAGCCCTTTTGGGAGGACTTGCCTTTTTCCTCTTCGGAATGAACATAATGGGCGAGGGTCTTGAAAAAGTCGGAGGCGGAAAGCTTGAAAAAACATTAGAAAAGCTTACCTCGGGAGTGTTCAGAGGCGTATTGCTTGGAACTGCCGTAACCGCCGTAATTCAAAGCTCTTCCGCAACCACAGTTATGGTTGTGGGATTTGTAAACTCAGGTATAATGAAGCTGGGTCAGGCCGTAGGCGTTATAATGGGTGCCAACATAGGTACAACCATAACTGCCTGGATTTTAAGCCTTACAGGTATTGAGGGTGACGGTCTTTTCATGCAGATGCTGAAACCAAGCACTTTCGCACCGCTTTTCGCTTTTATTGCAATAGCTGTTACCATGTTTGCAAAGAAGCAAAAAACAAAGGATATTTGCATGATAATAGTAGGCTTTGCAATCCTTATGGCAGGTATGGACACCATGAGTGCTGCCGTTAAACCGCTGGCAAACGAACCTTGGTTCAGCGATATGTTCTTAATGTTTGCGGGAAATCCGATTTTGGGTATACTTGCAGGTGCTGTGCTTACCGCAATTATTCAAAGCTCTTCCGCATCGGTTGGTATTTTGCAGGCGTTGTCAGCAACGGGAGCAATATCATTCGGCGGTGCTTTCCCTATTATTTTGGGTCAGAATATCGGTACCTGTGCCACAGCTCTTATTTCCTGTATCGGAGCAAAGAAAAACGCACAAAGAGCAGCGTTTATCCATCTCTACTTTAACATAGTAGGTGTTGTCGCTATATCCCTGCTGTTCTACGGAATAAACAGCTTTATGCAGTTTGATTTTGTAAACGACACCATAAGCAGAACGGGAATAGCTATTATCCACACCACCTTTAACGTGGTTGCCACCGCTATATTACTTCCCTTTAACAAGCTTCTTGTTAAGCTTGCAACTCTCACAATCAAAGACGAAAAGCAAACAGAGGAAACTCCTTTGCTTGACGAAAGATTCTTAAACACTCCTGCTGTTGCCACAGAACGCTGCATGAGACTTACTGCTGAAATGGCTGAAATTTCTAAAAACATTATGTTTAAGGCTTTCTCCTGCATAAATAACTTCGACCCTGAAAAGGAAACTGAAATTCTCGAGGGAGAAAAGAGAGTTGACCATTACGAGGATATGCTGGGAACATATCTTGTAAAGCTCAGTGCGAAAAGCTTGTCGGCAAACGACAGCAACATGGTTTCCGGAATGCTTCACAGCATAGGCGACCTTGAAAGAATAAGCGACCATGCCGTGTCCGTCCTTAAAGTAGCAAAGGAACTTCACGACAAAAAGCTTTCCTTCTCACCTCAGGCACAGGAAGAACTGAGCTATCTTATATCGGCTACAAAGGAAATACTTTCCACAACTTTGATTGCCCTTAATAAGCGTGACCTGATTTTGGCGGAAGACATTGAGCCGCTGGAGCAGACTATAGACGACATAAAGGCAAAGATGAAAAAGCATCATATAAAGCGTCTGCAAAACAACGAATGTACCATAGAGCTTGGCTTTATCTTTGCGGATCTCCTTTCAAGCATAGAAAGAGTAAGCGACCTTTGTGCAAACGTTGCGGCATATATGATTGAGGTTGCCGACGACCGTCTGGAAACTCACATTTACTCACACGATGTAAGAAAGAACGGCGATAACTACCGTCAGAAATACGAAAGCTACCGCCAAAAATATCTCAAAATGTAATTCTTTTAAATCCGACCTGCAAAGGTAGGATTTAAAAATTGACTACTACACAGGTCGGGCGAAACCTTTTATTTTCGCCTTGCAAAACTTAGTTTTAGAAATTAACATCATTACAAGGCGGACGAATTTTTTAAATCCGACCTGCAAAGGGAAGATATAAAAATCAACTACTGCACAGGTCGGGCGAAACGTTAGTTTAAAAAAATTACAATGGCTATGTCACGATTAACTTGGTGGCATAGCCGTTTTTTATTTTTTTATCTCCGACTTTTTTATATCCGACGTGCAGGACTTTTCCTAACAAATAAACTTCATCACACGTCGGGAGAAACGTTAGTTTAAAAAATTACAATGGCTCTGTTACAATTAGGTTTGTAACAAAGTCTTTTTTATTATGATAGCTATAAATAACCACACCTGCGAAATACAATTCCATAAAAGAACAATAAAAACAGTCATGGTTAGAAATATAACCATGACTGTAAAATTTTAATATTTAAAATAAATCCTGCCGAGAGCGAACCATTCCAAAGACTTAGGAAAACGTTTCGCCCGACCTGAAACGAAAGTTAATTTTTAAATCCTACCTTTGCAGGTCGGATTTAAAAATCAAGCCTTGTTTACAGAACCGAAGAGCTCCATTTTCTCTTTAACAGTTTCCTTGATAGCCTCGAAGCCCGGAGCCAAAAGCTTTCTTGGGTCAAATCCCTTGCCCTGCTGGTCCTTGCCTGCTTCAATATACTTTCTTGTAGCCTCTGCGAAAGCAAGCTGGCACTCTGTGTTTACGTTGATTTTTGAAACGCCAAGGTCGATAGCCTTCTTAATCATGTCAGCAGGAATACCTGTACCGCCGTGGAGAACCAATGGCATAGCACCTGTAAGCTTCTGAACAGCGTCAAGAGTTTCAAAGCTGAGACCCTGCCAGTTTTCAGGATATTTTCCGTGGATATTGCCGATACCTGCTGCAAGCATTGTAACGCCGAGGTCAGCAATCTTCTTGCACTCTTCAGGATCTGCACATTCGCCGGCACCGATAACGCCGTCTTCCTCTCCGCCGATTGAGCCAACCTCAGCTTCAAGGGAAAGACCCTTTTCGTTGCAGATAGCAACAAGCTCTTTAGTCTTTTCTACGTTCTCCTCGATTGGGTAGTGTGAACCGTCGAACATTACGGAGCTGAAGCCTGCCTCGATGCATTTGAGAGCACCTTCGTATGAACCGTGGTCAAGATGGAGAGCAACAGGAACAGTAATGTTAAGCTCCTCAAGCATACCGTTAACCATGCCTACAACAGTCTTGTAGCCGCACATATATTTTCCTGCACCTTCGGAAACACCGAGGATAACCGGTGAGTTAAGTTCCTGAGCTGTAAGAAGGATAGCCTTTGTCCACTCAAGGTTGTTGATGTTGAACTGGCCTACTGCATAATGGCCTGCCTTTGCCTTTGTGAGCATATCACGAGCATTTACTAATGGCATTTAAATCTACCTCCGATAATATAAATTGATATAATGGGCACACAAACCTAATCTGTGTCCTATACATCTAAATTATACAATACTCCGTTAAAAATATCAAGCAAATAAATAAATGCAGACAAAAATCTTTGAAAAGAGGTGCAAAATCAGCAAAAAAGGATAAAAAACAATAAGCTTTTCCAGCTTTTGCGGCAAAGATTTTTATAGTTTTACAATTTTTCACCTACACAATAGACAACATAATTTCTAAGTGGTATAATATATCAGATTATAATGTAGAGGGAGTGTTCCTTTTGAAAATTGCAGTTTTATCAGGCGGACTCAGCACGGAAAGAGACGTTTCCATAACCTCAGGCTCACTTGTTTCCAAGGCTTTGCGTGAGCGTGGACATCAGGTGGTTTTGCTTGATGTTTATATGGGATATGAGGAGGAAAACTGTAACCCGGAAGAGCTTTTTAATAAAGGTTACGATTTTACAAAAGATGCGGTAATAAGCGAAAATGTGCCTAACCTTAAAATGGTAAAGGCAATGCGTAAGGATAAATCAGACCGTTTTCTCGGTCAAAATGTGGAGGAAATCTGCCGTTATGCGGATATTGCTTTTTTGGCTCTTCACGGAGATGTGGGAGAAAACGGAAAGCTTCAGGCGACCTTTGACCTTTTGGGAATAAAGTATACGGGAACAGGCTGTCTGGGAAGTGCAATATCAATGCACAAGGGAATAAGCAAAAGCGTTTTATCATATAACGGAGTGCCTGTACCGAGAGGTCAGGTTTTCAACAGGAAAACCCCTGTGTCAAGCTGGAATTTCTTCCCCTGCGTGGTAAAGCCCTGCTCCGGCGGAAGCAGCGTGGGAGTTTCAATTGTCAGCAATCAGGAGGAATTTTCCTCTGCTATGGAAGAGGCTTTCCGCTATGAAGAAGAGGTAATAGTGGAACAGTATGTAAAGGGAAGAGAATTTTCCGTAGGCCTTTTGGACGGAAAGGCGTTGCCTATTATAGAAATCAAGCCGAAAAACGGATTTTACGACTATAAAAACAAATATCAAAGCGGCATGACAGAGGAAATCTGTCCGGCAGAGCTTGACGCTCAGTCCACAGTAAGAATGAAAAAGTATGCGGAACAGGCATACAAGGCTTTGATGCTTCAGGCTTATTCAAGAATTGACTTTTTGATGGACGAAAAAGGAGATATGTACTGTCTTGAAGCAAACACACTTCCGGGAATGACGCCTATGAGTCTTTTGCCCCAGGAAGCAAGGGTTCAGGGAATTGAATACGGCGAGCTTTGCGAAAATATTATAGCTTTGTCTTTGGATAAATATCATAAGAGGTAAAGAAATGGCAATGAAAAAAATAACGGTGGGTCAGGCTGCACAGGCCTGCTGCGGCAGGCTTGTGGGAAAAGAGTCTGACGCCGACCTGGTGATAAAAAATATATTTACCGACAGCCGTAAGGTCAGTGACGGTTCTCTTTTTGCTGCAATAAAGGGAGAGCGTGTTGACGGTCACGATTTTATAAACCAATGCTTTGACAAGGGAGCTGTTTGTGCAATTTCAGAAAAAGAAATAGAAACAGACAAACCTTACATTCTGGTAGACTCTACTCTTCAGGCATTAAAGGACATAGCAGCCTTTTACAGAAGCCTTTTTGATATTCCATTTATCGGAGTTACCGGAAGCGTGGGAAAAACCTCTACAAAGGAAATGCTTTCAAGCGTTCTTTCCCAAAAATTCAAGGTTCATAAAACTCAGGGCAACTTCAACAACGAGCTGGGAGTTCCCCTCACAATTTTCGGACTTGAGGAAGATCACGAAATTGCCGTTATTGAAATGGGCATTTCCGATTTCGGAGAAATGACAAGGCTTTCAAAAATTGTACGTCCCGACTGCTGTGTTATAACAAACATCGGCTGATGTCATCTTGAAAATCTTGTTGACCGTGACGGAGTTTGCAAAGCAAAAACCGAAATGTTTGCTTTTATGAATCCTATGGGAATGATTTTTTTAAACGGCGATGACGACAAGCTGCAAAAAATACACGAGGTTACGGTAAATCAGCATAGAATAACGCCTGTTTTTTACGGTATTTCCAATAAAAACACATTCCATGCCGAAAACATTGCGGGAAATGTCCGTGACGGAATTGAATGTGATATTATTTATGACCAAGTAAAAAACCGCGTATTTATTCCGGCAATCGGCACCTATATGGTGACAAATGCCCTTGCCGCTTTTGCGGTGGGAAAAGCATTGGGACTTACCGACAGCGAAATTATCAAAGGTATTGCCGCCTTTGAAACAGTGGGAAGCAGAGCCAGAGTTATTGACACGGGATTTATCACCATTATTGACGACTGCTACAATGCAAACCCCACATCGGTGCAGGGAGCAATTGATACCCTTGTAAAATTCCCCGGAAGAAAAGTGGCGGTTTTGGGCGATATGAAAGAACTGGGAGTCAAAACTCAGGATTACCATATAGAAACAGGAAAATATCTTCACAGCCACGGCGTAGACGTGCTTGTGGCTGTAGGGGAGCTTGCCCAAAACATATATTTGGGAGCACAAATGCCGGAAAAATCAATCTATTTTGCAACCACCGAAGAGGCTTGCGAAAGAATTTACGATGTAATAAAGGAAAATGACACAGTGCTTGTAAAGGCTTCTCATTCCATGCATTTTGAGAATATTACAGAAGCACTTGAAAAGCTGAAATAAATTTTATCTAAATTAAAGGCAGGAAAAATTTTTATGGATTATAAAATTGTCGCTCTTGATATAGACGGAACTTTGGTAAATTCCAAAAAAGAAATAACAGACGCTACAAGAGATATTCTTATTAAAATTCAAGAGGAGGGCTGTAAGGTTGCAATAGCCACAGGCAGACCCTTTAAAGGAGCGGTAGAGCAGGCTGAAAAGCTGAAGCTTTCTAAGTACGGCGGTTATCTTATGTGCTACAACGGCGGTCTTATTATGGACTGCAAGGAAAACAAAGAGGTTTTCAGCCGTAATTTGCCAAACGAATATATTCCGGAAATATGCGAGGGACTTAAAGGTCTTGATATAACCGTAAATACATATTATAAAGATGAAATTATAGCTTCAAACAGCATAAACAAATACACGGAAATTGAACCGGCTATTGTGAAAATGAATTTGCGTTATGTTGAGGATTTTGTAAATTTTGTAACCTTCCCCATAAACAAATGTCTGCTTACCGGAGAGCCTGAGGAAATTGCAAAGCTGGAGCCTGTGTTTAAAGAGAAGTTCAGCGGCAGACTTGACGTATTTAAATCCGAACCCTTCTTTTTGGAGCTTGTTCCCAAGGGTGTAAACAAGGGAGAAGCTATAACAAAGCTTGCGGAAATTAACAATGTGGATATATCACAAACCATGTCTTTCGGCGACGGCTTTAACGATGTTGAGCTTATCAAAACCGCCGGCATGGGCATTGCCATGGCAAATGCCTGCAAAGAGGTTTTGGACGCTGCCGATTATGTGACACTGAGCAACGATATGGACGGTATTGCCGCCGCCATAGAAAAATTCTTTTACGGAAAGCGATAAATATCAAAGGAGCGTAAAATGGATATTACAAACAGTCAATTTGAAATTCTTGCCTGTATAGAAAGGGAAAACAGAGAAAACAACGAAAGCTGCGGCACAGGAAAAATTGCTGCCGAAACAAAGCTTCCCCCGGACATGGTAAAAAGCATCTGCACGGAATTTGTAAAAAGCGGATTTCTCCTTGAGGACAAAGGGGGCTTTACTGTTTCAAAAACAGGTTTAAAGCTTTTAGAGCCTTACAGAGTAAAAAGAGCGGTCATTCTTGCCGCAGGCTTCGGCTCACGAATGGTGCCCATAACCCTAAACACGCCAAAACCTTTGGTAAGGGTAAAGGGCAAAATGATTATTGAAACGCTTCTTGACGCAGTTGTAAATGCGGGCATTGAAGAAATTATACTTATCAGAGGTTATCTTTGGGAACAGTTTGACCAGTTAAAATACAAATATCCCAATATAAAATTTATTAAAAACCACCTGTACAACAAGGCAAACAACATTTCCTCGGCACTTATCGCCAAGGATTTGCTTGAAAACGCCTATGTATGCGAGGCTGATTTGCTTGTGAGCAATCCTCACCTTATCAGAAAATACGAGTACAGGAGCAATTATCTGGGTCAGTACAAGGACTACACCGACGACTGGTGCTTTAAGGTTGAAAACGGTGTAATCAAGGAGCTTCTTGTGGGCAGTGAAAACTGCTATCATATGTACGGTATTTCCTATTGGACAAGCGAAGACGGCAAAAAGATGTCCTCGGATATAGAAAAGGTTTACAACATGGCTGATGGCAAGGAAAAATACTGGGACGAAGTGGCTCTGCGTTTCTGTATGGATAACTATAAAATATATGTAAGACCCTGCTTTGAGGGCGATATAGTGGAAATAGATACTTTTAAGGAATTGCAGGAAATAGACAGCTCCTATAAACTGTAATTTTTGAGGAGATAAGTAATATGGAAGTAACATCACAGGGAAACAGCGTTATTGTATCGGGAGTAAGGAATTTGGACCTTGCCGAAACTCTGGACTGCGGACAAAGCTTCCGCTGGGCAGAAAACGAAAATGGCGGTTTTCACGGGGTTGCCTTTAACAGGGCGGTGGACGTTTACCTTGATGGGGAAAATCTCAGAATAGACGGCTGTACCCAAGAGGAATTTAACCTGATATGGAAAAATTACTTTGATTTGGATTTGGATTACGGCAAAATACGTGAGGACATAAGCCGTATACACCCTGTACTTTTTGAAGCCTCCTCCTATGCCCCGGGAATAAGAATTTTAAAACAGGAGCCTTTCGAGGCTTTGTGTACATTTATAATTTCACAAAACAACAACATTAAAAGAATAAAGGGCATTGTGCAAAGGCTTTGTGAAAGCTTTGGTGAGAAGATAGGCGATAACGACTACGCATTTCCCACAGCTTTAAGGCTTTCCCGGCTGGAACCTGATGACCTTGCACCTCTGCGTGCAGGCTTTAGAAACAGATACATTATTGACGGTGCAAGAAAAGTAATGTCGGGAGAGGTGGATTTGGAAAAATGCAGAACTCTCCCCTATGAAGAGGCAAGAAAAGAGCTTATGAAAATCGTCGGCGTGGGAGTTAAGGTGGCAGACTGCACCCTGCTTTTCGGACTTCACAGAATTGAAAGCTTTCCCCTTGATGTTTGGATGAAGCGTGCCATGAAAGTGCTTTTCCCGGGAATGAAGCCCGAGGACTTCGGCGAATACGCAGGAATAGCACAGCAGTATATTTTTCACTACAGCCGTATGCATCCGGAGCTTTTAATCGGTGAATAACAGTAAAAAGGTGGATTTTAATGAATAATTTCCGATTCGGAAATAAAAAAGACAAAAACAGCGGGAACAGACTGTATTTGGTGGACGCCGTAAGAGGTTTTGCGGTTATAGATATGGTACTTTTCCATTTCTGCTATGATGTTTTTGTTATATTTATGGGTGAACCAAACTGGCCTTATGCCGATTCTACACGTTTTTGGCAGAGGACAATCTGTATAACCTTTATTCTTATTTCGGGATTTTCCTTTTGCCTTGGCAGAAGCCATTTGAAGCAAGCCTTTAAGCTTTTGGGAACAGGTGCTTTGCTGACGGCTGTTACATATTTTTTTGTTCCCTCATTGGTTATATATTACGGTATAATTTTCTTTTTGGGAGAAGCGGCACTTATAACCGCAGGACTTAACAAGCTTTTAAAGGGAAGATTTTCCGCCGCAGGTCTTTGTGCTTCACTGATATTGTTCTTGGTATTTTACGAGGTTTCCTCGGGTACGCTGAACCTGTTTTTTACACAAATTCAACTGCCTGAGGCACTTTATTCAACAAGCTGGCTTGTATGGCTGGGTTTTCCCAACGAGGGTTTTTATTCTTCGGATTATTTCGGAGTTTTCCCATGGATATTTATATATCTGACAGGATATTTTATATATAACCTGTTAAAAGAAAAGATAAGCGGTATAAGGGCTTTTTATTTCAGGTTTCCCCTATTGGAATTTTTCGGACGGCACAGCTATTTTATATATCTAATTCATCAGCCTGTCTGCTATATAATTGCAGGCCTGGTGTTCGGAAATATTTTTGAAATATTTTAATTTTTATTGCTTTTAATCAATAGATGAGTAAAAATTTATATGAAACATTCTTATTTAAAAAGGCTCTTTGTCAATAGTTGTGTAAAAAGTGAATTTAGAAAAAATAAAAAGTTAGTGGGGAACACTGACGTGGGTTCACAGCAAAAACAGTTCACCGGACTGTTTTTTGCAGCATTTTAAAACCTTGGAGGACGCTGTCCTCCAAACCGCCTGCCAAAGGGACAGTGGTCCCTTTGGAATCCCCACCCACAACATTTACCATACAACCTTTAAAAACATCAAATTTGCGAAAGTTTGATGTTTTTTCTTTTTTTCTCATATTTACAAAAGCTCTTTGCAGTTGTATAATCGTCACCGTATGAAAAATTAAAACAATACGGAAAGGCAAATAAAATGGACAGGACAAGAAAATCTGCTATAGATATGACTTCGGGAAATCCCGTAAAAAAGATTTTAATATTTATGATTCCTTTGCTTATCGGCAGTCTTTTTCAACAGCTTTACAGCATGGTGGACATGATGATTGTGGGAAACACCTTGGGTTCAGACGCTTTTGGTGCTGTGGGTCTTACCTCCTCGGTAATGTTTTTGGTAATTGGAATGGCACAGGGATTTACTACAGGCTTTTCCGTAATCACCGCCCAGTATGTAGGCGGCGGAAACAGTGAAAAGCTGAAAAAGTCAATAGCTGTTTCAATAACCCTTACAGCGGTTTTATCAGTAATTTTTACCGCAGTGAGCACTGCATTAACAAAGCCCGTTTTGGAGCTTATGCACACTCCTGAGTCTATGATGTCGGATTCATGGAATTATTTGTTTGTAATATTTTTAGGCATATCAACATCTTTCTTTTTCAATTGCTTTTCTTCCATTCTGCGTGCTTTCGGCGACAGCCGCACACCTTTGTATTTTCTTATGGTTTCCTGTGTTGTAAATATAGTTCTTGATTTTGTGTTTATACTGAATTTTTCCATGGGAGTGGCAGGTGCGGCATGGGCAACGGTTTTCGCTCAGGGCTTGTCGGCGGTTTTGTGTCTTGTGTACAGCGTAAAAAAATTTCCTGTTATGTCACTTTCACGGGAAGACTTTCGCTTTTCCTTTTCCTTTGTTGCCGAGCATCTTAAAATCGGTACTGCAATGGCGTTGCAGTCCTCTTTTACCGCGGCAAGCGTTATGATTTTGCAGTCTGCAATAAACACATTGGGAGACGCAGCAATTAAGGCATATTCGGCGGCAGGTAAGGTTTCCTATTTTGCAATGCAGCCTATGGTGAATTTGGGATTTTCAGTCGCCACATTTTCGGCACAGAATTACGGTGCAGGCAAAATAGACAGGATACGGCTTTGTGTAAAAAAAGGCATTGTTTTGTGCCTGATTATGGGAGCTTTCGGAAGCCTTGTAATGATATTCGGCGGAGATATTTTTCTGTATATTTTCGGAGTGGATACATCGGAAATTTTGGTTTACCAATATACCCATCAGTTTTTGCTGGTTTTAGGTGCTTTTTATGTGCTGTTGGGACTATGGCATTTTTTCAGAAACATATTGCAGGGAATGGGCAAAACCGCAGTTCCCACGGTGTCCTCATTTGTTGAGGTAGTAATGAGGATTGTTCTTTCCTTTTGGCTGTCCTCCGCATGGGGCTTTTTCGGAATATGCTTTGTTGACCCTCTTACATGGACTGTCATTTCAATAACCCATATAATAGCATACGCTGTCATTATGAGAAAGATTGTAAGATACAAAAAGTAAAAGATATTGCTTTATACGGCGGATTTACCGCCGTATTTTTTATTTTCTTTTGATAATCTATCGGTAATTTGAAAGCTTGTAATTTTAAAAAAATTCAAATAAATAGTTTTATAAATTTTAGTGTATTCTTTTTTATATAATAATTTCTTATCCACACTATTGCAATTTTCTTTTTTCTGGTACATTTTCTTTTCTGTCCATTTACAAAACTAAGCATCAGATTTATAATTCTAACTAAAGAAATAATAATTCGTGTTTATTTTTATTATTATTTCACAATAAATTAAGGCTATTCTTTGCGATACAGAATAACAGCAAAAAACAAATAAAAGAAAGAAGGAGTTAAAGAAATGAAAGGTAAAAAGATTTTGGCTCTGTTTATGAGCAGTGCAATGCTTTTGTCGTCGGTTCCCATAACAATAGCTTCGGCTGAAGAAACGACGCAAACAGGTTTCAGCTATGTTCAAACCTACGCAGACGGAGATATTCAGTTTAAGCCTGAGGGCTACACGATTTTGGATGACGGAAAGTTTATTGACTATCCACGTGACGGTTTACAGGCTTGGGCGGACTCTTCTCAGCCTGGGGACGGCTCTAAGCCGGCTAACATGATAGACGGAAACTCACAAACAAAGTGGGAAGCTCCCTGGAACGGCACCGGCGACACGGTTGTAACAATCGAACTTCCAAGTCCTGCTTATGTTTACGGATTTGTGTATACCACAAGACAGGACAACAATTTGAGCGGAATTATGACAAATTACACTGTTCAGGGTTCTGTTGACGGAAACCATCAGATTATAAAGACCGGAACCTTTGACAAGGAGCTTGGCACTTACTACGTTTATTTTGATGAGCCGGTGTATATTAAATATTTACAGATTTTGTCAGACGCAAGGGCGATTGCAGAGTTAATACCTGCATATATTCCTGCAACAGAGGACTTTATAACAAAGGCTTTGGATCAGGCACAGATTATAACAGACACAATACCTACCGGTATGGATAACGGAACATGGACTCCGGATACAAAGGGTGCTTTTGACGAGCTTTTAGCAGGCTTTAAGGCAACTCCTATTCCTGAAAGTGAAGGGGAAAAAGCCGCAATGGCTTACAAAATTTTCACTGCGGTAAATGATTTGCTGGATTCGCAGCTTATCTTCACCGCCGACCTTAACTCAAAGCTTAAGATTTGCAAAGCGGCTTCTGAGAATGTTTTAATAGACCAGAACGGCGAAAGACCTCTCACCTGGCAGCAGGCTGATGTTGACGAGTTCCGTGGGGTAATTAAAGCAGTTGAGGACAGCGGAATTAACGAGCCTCAGGTTGCACAAAAGGGCTCAGTCAACGAGGCTATAAAAAATCTTGACGAAGCATACGAGAAATTCTTGAGAAAACAAGTTCCACCTGTTGTAAATTTTGCCGGAAACTACAGTGAGGGAAAACCTGAGGATGTAGTTGACGGATATTACGGAACAAGATTTGTTGTATCATCTTCCGATAATGTAATTTCACCGGATGACGACACACACTATATAGAACTTGACTATCAGCAGGGACTTAAATTCAACTCTGTTTCCATCACATCATGGTTTAGCACAAGCCAGGCACCTACAACATTCAAGGTTCAGTACCTTGACGAAAACGGAGAATGGCACTATACCGATGGAGGAAAGTCATACACCCTCCAGTTTAAGGACAGTTCCAACGCCGACGAAACTCAGACATTGACCTTTGATGAAACTGTGCAGGGTTCGGCTTTGAGAATACATGTTGACGGCGGAAATCTTTCATGGGGTAAATATGTAATTGGTGAAATTGAAGTTGGTTACGATTTTATGGACGTGGACCCGGATGCAGTTACAATCACACTTAATGCAGAGGATATCACCCTTGAAGAAAATGAAAGCTTCCAGCTTGAGGCAACAATTCTTCCGGTTTATGTTACAAACAAAAATGTTACATGGGAGTCCGATAATGAAAATATAACAGTTGACGAAACAGGCCTTGTAAAGGCAGGATACCTTGCAGATGGACAGCCTCAAACCGGCACAATAACAGCAACCACAGAATTCGGACAGAAAACAGCGGTGTGCAATATAACTGTAAATCCTAAGACTATTGAAGAAGAGGATAAAGCAGATACAAATAAAAGAATTGAAATCCTTGAAAAGCTGTATACAGCCGCAAATCCTGAGGATTACTCGCAGGGAGCTATCGGTGAGGCAAAAGCTGTTACAGAAAAGGCAAAAGAAGATATTGCAAAAGCCGATACACTCGGTGCAATTTCAGTAATTAACGAGAATATAAAAGCTGCTCAGAAAAAATTTGAGGATTCAAATATAACAGCTCTTAGAACAGTAAAAGAGCTTATCGACAGAATTACGGGAGAAAATTCCTCCGAAAACTTTATACTTGAGATGATACCTGCCGACCCTGAAACAGGAATGGATGTATATGAGGTTGACTGGAACGCAGAAGAAAACAAACCTGTTTTGAGAGGCAACAACGCAGTAGCAATGGCTACCTCCTACAACTACTATCTCAAATATTTTGCATATCTTGATTTCCCCTACACAGGAGATTATGACCTTCATCTTCCTCAGGAGCTTCCTGTAGTTGATGAGAAAATCCAAATCGTTTTCCCATATGAGTACAGACACTATTTTAATGGTTGCGAATACAAATACACAACTGTAAACTACAGCGTAGAGGAATGGCAGAGAAGACTTGATTGGATGGCAATGAACGGATTCAACATGTTCTTGCTTTATGATTTTAACTCGGGAGAAATTTGGCATAGAGCAAACCAATTATTAGGTGTTGATGTTAAACTTTCACAACAGGCAGAAAAAGAAGCAGAGCTTGCAAAAAAGGTTGTAAAAATGGCTTTTGACCTTGGGCTTGAGCCGGAAATAAGACCGTTTAAGGGAAGTATACAGTTTATTTTTGAAAATAACTACGATGATTACTACGGTCCTACATATAAGCCTGACTTTGTTGCAGACCTTCCGGGAACAATATACGACGGAATGTACATCTACACAGGTGCAAGGTGGATGAACCAGCCTCAGGGCGTATATATAAGTCCTACGACAGCAAATCCTGACGACCCTAAAAAGGCTGAAATGGAAGAAAAATTCTATACAATAGCTGAACAGTATTATGCTTCCTTGCAGAAGGTCTTGGATTATGATAAATACGGAAGAACACCGAAATTTGGTTACGTAGACTTGGTTGGTGAACAGGGATTTGTTGTACAGCACGCCGCATTCCCTAAAGAGGTAATACTTCCGGCACTTGAAAGCTGTCTGCTTGAAGTAAATCCTGACGCAATCTGGATTCAGACTTCATGGAGAATTCAGTCATGGACAAGCGAACTTTACACACCTGGTCATCTTATGGTTATCGACCTTGAGGCAGAGCACAGTCCTAAGTGGCAGAACACAGATGAGTTCGGCGGAACACCATGGCTTTGGTCAATGCTTCACAACTTCGGCGGAAATACAGGAATTTCCGGAGGACTTGACACAGTTGCTACAGCTCCCCTTAATGCAAAGAAAAACAGTAACTTCATGAGCGGTGTCTCCATAAGCCCTGAGGGCGGCGACACTAACCCTGCCCTTTACGGACTTATGGCAGAGATGACATGGAGAAGCGAAAGCCCTGACGTTGACCAGTGGCTTGAGGACTACGCAAAGAGAAGATACGGCGTAGAAAATTACGAAGCGGCAAAGACAGAGCTTGACGCCTCATGGGATACAATCCACAACACAGCTTATAAAGAATTTGTATATCAGGGACCTTTCCAAACTCTTGTAACTGCAAGACCTCAGATAGAGGGAGCAATAGCACGAATTTGGGGAACTAACAATAAGCCTTACAAAACCCAGGACTTCTTCCCTGCTTGGGAAAACATGCTGAAAGCGGCTCAGAAGATGGAGAACCCAACACCTCAGTTTATGTATGACCTTGTGGACATTACAAGACAGGTGCTTGCCGATGTTTCCGGAGAATACTATAGTCTTATCACTCAGGCTTACAAGGCAAACGACAGAGAGAAGGTTCTGCTCTATGCAGACAGAATGATACAGCTTTGTCAGGATATGGACGATATTCTTGCTACAAACAAGATGTTTATGCTTGAAACAAGACTTGAGGGTGCAAAGCAGAGAGGCGTTACACAGGAAGAAAAAGATTACGCAGAAAAGATTGAAAGAACCTTCCTTACAATCTGGCTTGAAGATCAGCCGGGAGATAACGGACTTGAGGACTACTGCAACCACCATTTGTCAGGACTTATGACAGATTATTACAAGGTAAGGTGGCAATTGTACAAGGAAGCTCTTATTGAAGCTATGGACAACGGTTACACAGTTGATCAGTTTAAATCTATTCAGCAGCCTAAGCTTAATCAGAAAATCAACGAATATGTTGTTCCATGGACAAACGACCATACACCTTACCCAACAGAGCCTGTAGGAAATTCCGTTGAGGTAAGCCATGAGCTTATTATTAAGTATGCCGACATATTCAAAGAGGTTTACAACTATGATGTTGACCCGTCCTTGCTTGACAAAGAGGCTGATAAGTCAGAGCTTATCGCAAGATACAACGAGCTTAAAGACACTGAGAATGTTTACAGTGTAAATTCCTACAAAACATTTGCCGCTGCCCTGGACAATGCAAAGAGTGTAATAGATAATACAGAGGCAACCGTGGAGGATGTAAACAACGCTTTGGCACAGCTTAACTCAGCTTTTGAAAATCTTACATACATCAAGGGCGATGTAAACCACGACGGAAAGCTTTCAATCAACGACGCTACAATCATTCAGATTCATCTTGTCGGAAAACTGGGAGAGTTCGATTTCGACACAGAAACAGCCGATGCAGATAACAGCGGAGATGTAAGCATTAATGATGCAACAATCATTCAGCAAACAATAGTAAAAATATTTAATGTTGATGATGACGGCAACATCGTACAATAATTACGATATATAAAATTTTACTTGCTTATAGGTTCATTTTCTCATAAATCCTTTTTTTCTTAAAAAGTGCGGGCAATTTTTGTCCGCACTTTTTGTATTATTAATCGTTTTTTTCTTGAATTTACTGACAAAATTTTGCTATAATATAATTACAAAATTTAATTAGAAAGGATGATAATAATGAAGAAGACTATTACTCTATTTTTAGCTGTACTTATGGTTGTTTCTGTTTTTTGGGCTTTGCCTGCTGTTTCGGCAGAGATGAAAATCCCCGACGTCAAAGGAAACAATCAGGAGCTTTTGGACATGCTCAACAAGCTTGACCCTCAGCAGTTTGTAAGCGATTACGAAAAGCTTGGAATTACAAAGGAGCAGTTTGCCGAAATTGAAGCGGAAACCGTAAAAACTATTGAGAACAGCGGAGCCGTTACAGATTATGACAAACTAAAAGCTATTTCTCAGTGGGTATGTGACAATATCCAGTATGATCACCACCTTGTAAGCGGTTCTCAGGACGCATACAACGTATTTTCCAAACGCTTGGGAATTTGTCAGGGATATTCCAACGTAACAAAAGCTATGTGTGCGGCGGCAAATATTCCCTGTGTTATGGTAAACGGCGACTCTACATACGGAGGTCACGCATGGAACATGGCTTATGCCGACAACAGATGGATTTTTATTGATAACACATGGACAATGGATTGGTTTGATAAAGATATTGAAAAGTTTTCCAACGACCATAAGCCTTATTACTGTGACGATATAAAGGTTCAGGAGGGCGATTTTATCTTTACCTATTTTAACGGCGTTGCCCCATGTCAGTATGTAGGTCAGGGCGGAGATTGGATTATCCCCTCAATTGCTGTGAATATGCCTGTTACCGGAGTTTCCTTCGACCTGTTCAATGCTTATTCAACAGTTGAAACACTGTATATTCCTGAAACAGTAAAAAATCTTGAGTATACCGGTCTTACTTACTGTTCAAAGCTTAAAAATATTGAAGTTGCAGAAAGCAACATAAACTTTTCATCTGTAGACGGAGTTCTTTTTGACAAGTCAGTTTCCAATCTTTTAATATATCCGGTAGGAAAAGAGGAAACAAGCTTTGCAATTCCCGACACGGTAAACACCCTTGGTGAAAGTGTTTTTGAAAAGAATACAAATCTCACCGATGTGCTTATTCCTGCCTCTGTTACTTCTATAGGTAAAGCACCTTTTAATGATAATTCAAAGATTACAATCTATGCCGACCAGGGAACATACGGCTACGATTTTGCAGTGCAAAACGGAATTTCCTGCAAGCCTGTTTCGGAATTTGATGGCGGCTCCACAGAAGATCCTGTAAATAAAGACGCTCTTTCTGCTCTTTTGGAAGAGGTAAACAACATCAATAATATTTATTCCGTCAATTCCTACCGTGCGTTTGCCTTGGCACGAGGAAATGCCGCTGATGTTTTAAAGGACGAAAAGGCAGACCAGAAAACTGTGGACAAAGCTTTTGCCGCTTTAAAAACCGCATATGAAAACCTTAAATACAAAGCAGGCGATGTAAATCACGACGGTGTTATAACAGTTCTTGACAGTACGGAAATTCAAAAATATTTGGCAGGCATTGAAATTGAAAATTTTGATACAATAGCTGCCGATATTGACAGGAGCAATCGCGTTTCAATAATTGATGCTACCCTGGGTCAAATGATTGCCGCCGAAATAATTCTTATCGACGATGACGGGAATGCGGTTTTATAAAAGTTTTTTAAATATTTCAAGTATTTTTTTCAAAACAATCACATAAAATGATTCGATATGTGTTATAATAACAACTGTAAGAAGGATGAGCCGCAAGCATCCTGATTACATGTTCTACCCCTCCTCATTGTAGATAATGCAATCTACTTTGTACCCCTCATTTTTGTAACAAAGCATCACCGTCATGTGTAAGCATGGCGGTGATGCTGTTTTTTGATAAAAACAATTTTAAAATAAAGTTTCTTTGACAATAGTTGTGTAAACAGTAAAATTGTCTCCTGCGTTTTTACCGAATTTTAGACATTGGAGGACGCCGTCCTCCAAACCACCTGCCAAAGGGACATTGTCCCTTTGAAATCCCAGTTTTTTTCACAACATTTGCTATACAATCAAATTAATATGAAAAGAGGATACATATTTAAATGTATCCCTTTTTTGATTTATTATCTTTTGTCAGCATATAAGTCTTACTGAGGATTTGAGTTTTCTTCGTCCTCGTACATAAGCACTCGCTTTGTTGTTTCCGACAATTCCTCCTGACCGTACTTATAATCGTCGGAATTTTTGTATTCAGCAGCGTGTTCTTCATAGGAATCTTCCTGAATTACCATTTCTACCTCACGGCGTTTGCTTTCTATTTCTTCAAGACGTTTTCTCTCTTCTTTTTCCTCTTCCTCTGCCAAAGCCTTGGCGTCGTCGGGATATCCTGTTTCCTCTCCCTCAAAGGTCATATGCTTTTCGATGCCTTTCTTTTTCTTTCTTATATAGGAAACAAGACACATAATTATAAACAAACCTACTCCGCCGATGAAAATCAAAAGTCCGGGGAAAAATCCCTTTGGAATAAATGACATCTTAACCGTGTGAGTACCCTCGGAAAGGCTGAAAGCAAGCATTGCATTTCCTACAGGAGTTATTTCAACCTCTTCCCCGTCAACCCATGCTCTCCAGCCCTCTTCGTAAGGGATTGAAGTATAGAAGAGTCCGTCCTTGTCGGCGGTTATAGTTCCCTCAATAGAAGAATCGGTATATGAAGTTGTGGTAAATGTGTTCTGACTCAATATCTCATAGCCCTTATCAAACACGTCCTGATTAAAATAGGCACACACAACAGTGGCAGTACCCTTTGCACCCTCTTCCAGATCTACATAAAGGGATATTTTATCTCCCTGTTTATACTCGCCGCCGCAGGCTATATAAGCCTTGCTTATATCAAAGGTATCCTGTTTTTCGTCATTTACATAAAGGACAAGATTTTTTGCGTTTGAAATATTAGCAAAGAAACAAACCATTCCGTCCTTTGGCATTTCGTAATTATATTTTAAATGAGGAGCAACAGCGTCATTATTGGTAGAGAACGAATATTTGTAATCTCCTGTTTTATTTACAGGGAACACGGCATAATCGGTGTGACCCTGATTTACAACGTTTAAAAGTGTAAACACGTCCTCGGAAAGTCCCGTAGCATATGAGAAAATTTCATTTTGATTTTCTATAGGATTGTTTACTGTCTTGTCCACCTCGTATTTCAGCATATCCTCGTTTGCCATAAATCCCACAGGCAAATAAGCCGTATTTTTCATAAGCTTAACCTGTCCGTCCTGAGCGATTTCTTCCATATACATGGTGTTGTTGTAATTTCCGTCACGGGCAATAAGATATTTCAAGTTAAACAGCAGATTGGTAACGGGAGAGCTTTCACGGTAGGAATATCTGTTGCCTGATTTTCTTCCCGTAAGTCCTGTATTTTCCGCAAATGAGCTCATGTTCACATTAGCCATGGAATTAAAAAGAGAAATTCCGTTGTATCCGTTCAACGCTCCGTCGTTCAAGGTCTGGGTTGTTGTCATTTCCGTTCTGAAAAAGTCATTTGAGCCCTCTTCTTTTTCCTCAATTACATTAAGAAGATTTGAAACGCTTTGTCCCTGACGGGGATAATCGTTTTTTGTGGTAACTCCTACCGACATCAAGCCGAAAGCACTGCTTGAAACAAATTCCACCAAAAGCAGAACAGATAGCAAAACATTCATTGATTTTCTTGATATTTTCCTAATGCTGAAAAGGAATACAGTAACAAACAAAGCCGCCAAAAGCACAACCGTAAGTATTACAGGCAGAGTTTCCTGAATTCCTATTGCCAAAATAATAGGTATCAATGAAAGTATGCCTGCAAGTATAACGTCCCATTTATTAAAGAACGCCATATTTGAATAGGCTCTGTATGCCATGGTTATAAGCACAAAGCTGAAAAGGAAGCTGAATCTGTAGGGCAGCATATTTGTAAAATGGAAGCCGTGCCAGATATAGTCAAGCTGTCTTATGATAAAGCTCATAATAAAGAAAACAAGCATAAGGAAATTAAAGGCTTTTTCTCTTTTCTTTATTTTAGCTGACAGCAGACTCAAAAGTCCCAAAAACATTGCCGCATAGGTGCAGTAAATATTTGGAAGCCCTTCCTTTGAGGTAGGCTCTACAAAAGCCACACTGTTTGAAATAACCTTTTGAATGGCAATCAAGGTTCCGTACAGGTCGTTGGAGCCTCCCATATTTATAGCATAGTTTTTTGGGAATGTGCTTGTGGTTGAATATGTATTTTGCAGGGCAAAAAACGCAGGCAAGGTAAGAATTGCGGTTATAGCCAAAGCCACGGCTGTGGAGAGTGCTATTCTTCCGAAACGCTTTGCAAAGCTTTTGAACCCGTCCCACATACATATATTGTAGCCGATATAGCAAAGCAGAACAAATATACAGGTAAAAAGACCGATATAGTAATTGGCAAGCACCGACAGGGCAAGAGAAACAATATAAAGCCTGAACTTTCCCTCTCTCATCAACGCGACCGTACCTGTAACAACCAGCGGCAAAATAGCCACGGTATCAAGCCAGATTACGTTCCAGTAATAGCCCATTATAAATGAACAAAGGGCGTACATAGGCGAAAACATAACAAGGGACCAGTTGTTTACCTTAAAGGTATATCTTAAAAAGATTGCAAAGCTCAGTCCCGCTATTCCCACTTTAAACACAACGGAAAATGCAAGAAATTCCGTAAGTATACTTTGAGGAATGAAAACCGTCAGAAAATTCAAAGGGCTTGCAAGATAATAGGACATCAGTGCGAAGAAATTTACGCCGAGTCCCACGTCCCATGTCCAGAAAAGAGAACCACCGCTTTGAAGCTTGTTTTGCAGGCTTACCAAAAAAGGATAATACTGGTGCCACAAATCAACCACAAGTATCTGCTTGTTGCCGAAAGGAGCTATTCCCGACACGGCGAAAGCCACCGCCATAATCACAAATGGAACGACAAAAGCCCATATCAAATACTTATGACGACGCAAAAAAGATTCTTTCTTTGCCGGCGTATTTTTTATACGCTGCGGCTTGTTGCTTACTGCAGTCATAATATACCTCCATACACATTTAATCTTTTCTCAGTCTTAAAAATATATACGGATATAGTTTACCATTTTTGTAACTTTAAGTAAAGAGTTAAAATTAATATCCTTAAAATTTGTACTGTTTTACAACTTTCCTTATAATTACTACAGTTAAATAAAATTAAGTTGATATTACTTTTTTATTGTGTTAAAATATTTTTAAGAGGTGATTTGATGACCCAGGAAGCCAAAAAGGAAATAATGCTGAAAGCGGTGGAAGCTTTAAAAAAAGAATATCCGGACGCAATTTGCTCTTTGACATACAAAGACCCTTTACAGCTTTTGATTGCCACACGTCTTGCGGCTCAATGCACCGATAATCGTGTAAATATGGTAACTCCGGCATTGTTCGAGCGGTTTAAAACCGTCGGCGACTTTGCAGGTGCAGAGGTTTCTCAGGTTGAGGAATACATAAAAAGCTGCGGCCTCTACAAAACAAAGGCAAGGGATATTGTCCTTATGGCTCAGTGTCTTGAAAGCAACTACAACGGGGAAGTTCCCGACACTATCGAGGAGCTTACGAAGCTTCCGGGCATAGGCAGAAAAACCGCAAACCTTGTTGTTGGAGATATTTTCGGCAAGCCTGCGGTTGTTGTTGACACCCACTGTATAAGACTTACCCACAGGCTCGGCGTACATAACATAAAAGACCCTAAAAAAATTGAATTTATACTGCGTGACCTTTTGCCCCCTGAGGAAAGCAACGATTTTTGTCACAGGCTTGTGCTTCACGGCAGAGCCGTATGCGACGCAAGAAAGCCAAAATGCGAAATTTGCTGTATGAATTCTTTTTGCCCTAAAAACATATAACTGATACATTGTTTTATAATAATTGACGGTGATTGCATTGATTAAAAAAATTCAGAAAATTGACGACAAGGTTTTAGATAAAATTAAAACCGTAAACAAACCTTTTCTTAATAAAATAATGATAGTTATAACCTCTCTCGGTACTTTCGGAGTAATTTGGTTTGCCATAGCTCTTGTTATGCTTATAACCGAAAAATACAGGTCTGTAGGGGTAAACCTGATAATAGGACTTGCCATAACTCATCTCCTGGGTGAGTTCACGATAAAAAGACTTGTCTGCCGTTCCCGTCCCTGCCACAAGCTTGACGACGACGAGCTTATTATCGACCGCCCGAAATATTATTCTTTCCCCTCGGGACATACCGCCGCTTCATTCTGCGTTGTAGGGGTTTCATTTTTAAGGTGTCAGCCGATAATTTGGGTTCCCATTCTTATTATGGCTATGCTTATAGGCTTTTCAAGAATATATCTGCGTGTGCATTTTCTCACTGATGTTTTGGCTGGAGCACTTTTGGGCTTTATCTGCGGCTGTGCCTCGGTGGGAATTATGGTAAACCTTGCAGTAAACTACGGCTTTTTCGCTTAATTTTGCCGCCATAGATTTGATTTAGTTTTTACAAAATTGAATACATTGCAAAACACCCGCAGTTCATATTTTGAACCGCGGGTGTTGTTTTTTATTCTTTTATTGAATTTTCTCTGCCGAACAGGTAATCAAGGGAAACCTTTAAGACCTTTGAAATTGCGTCAATTTCAATATCCGTCACCGCCCTGTTTCCCGTTTCAATTCTTGAAACAGAACCACGGCAGGTATAAACCGCCATCAATTCCAATTTTTCCGAAAGTTCCTTTTGGCTGAGTCCGGCTTTTATTCTTGCCTCTTTAATTCTCGCCCCAATAATATTCTGTTTATCGCTTTCAATTATTCTCTTCATATTTTTTGTCCCCGACCTGCAAAAGTTGCACAATAGAAATTGACATTTGCACAGGTCGGACGAAACCTTTTCCGCAATCTTTGGAATGGCTCGCCCTCAATTAGATTTACTTTTTTATTGGTTGTATGGCAAGTGTTTTTGGGGGAATTTAGGGATTACAAAGGGACCACTGTCCCTTTGGCAGGTAGTTTGGAGGACAGCGTCCTCCAAGGTCTTAAAATGCAGCAAAAAACAGTCCGGTGAACTGTTTTTTGCTGTGAACCCACGTCAGTATTCCCTGCAAACTTTTTATTTTTTCCAAAATCACTTTTTTTGCCCCAACTACAGACTTCCTGCCGGAAATTAAAGTAAAGCTTCTAAAGCGGCTTTCAGCTGGGCTATTTTTTCTCTTTCACGGGCTGCCTGCTGTTTAACGGTTTCTACAACCTTTTCAGGAGCCTTCGCAATAAAGCCCTGATTGTTCAGCTTTCCTTCGGACTGTGCCAACAGCTTTTCTGTGGCGGCAAGCTCTTTTTTAAGTCTTGCGGTTTCAGCCGCCTTGTCTACAAGCTCGTCCATAGGAATATAAATCTTTGCGTCGGTGGTAACAACTGTAACCGCTCCGTCAATCTCAAAGCTTTCACCTATTTCAACTTCGCTTGCGGAAGCTAACTTGCAGATAAACTTAGAGCCGTTTTCAAATACGTCACTGAGCTTTGTTGCCACATAAACCTTTGCTTTTCTTGAGGGAGGAACGTTCATTTCCTGACGGCGGTTACGGATTGCCTTTATTGCGTCCATAACGCTTTCCATTTCCTTTGCCGCCTGCGGGAAGTCAAGGTTTTCGTCGTACTCAGGGTACTTTGCAAGCATTATTGTTTCGCCCTCGTGCGGCAATGTCTGCCAGATTTCCTCTGTGATGTACGGCATAAATGGGTGGAGGAGTCTTAAAGTCTTTTCCAAAACCCATACTAAAACCTGTCTTGCGTTCTGAGCTGTCTGTTCATCGGACTGAAGTCTTGACTTTGCAAGCTCGATATACCAGTCGCAGTAGCAGTCCCAGATAAAGTCGTAAAGCTTCTGAACCGCAACGCCAAGCTCGAACTTTTCAAGGTTTTCGTTGATTTCCTTTGTAACCTTGTTGAACTCGTTGAGAATCCACTTATCCTCTGTTTCAAGCTTTTCAGGGAGCTTGTTCTCAACATTAAAATCATCTATATTCATGTGAACAAAGCGGCTTGCGTTCCACAGCTTGTTTGCAAAGTTACGGCTTGCCTCAACACGCTTTTCACTGAATCTCATGTCATTTCCCGGTGAATTTCCTGTTGCAAGGAAGAATCTCAGGGCGTCTGCACCGTACTGGTCGATAACTTTAAGGGGGTCAATACCGTTGCCCAGAGATTTTGACATCTTTATACCCTTTTCATCTCTTACAATACCGTGAATAAATACTGTATCATATGGAGGACATCCCATCTGCTCGCAGGCTGAGAAAATCATTCTTGCAACCCAGAAGAAGATAATGTCGTATCCTGTAACAAGTGTATTTGTGGGGTAGAAATACTCAAGCTCAGGTGTCTTATCAGGCCAGCCCAATGTGCTGAACGGCCACAATGCAGAACTGAACCAGGTATCAAGTGTATCCTCGTCCTGTGAAAGCTTTGTGCTTCCGCACTTAGGACAGGTGTGAGGCTCTTCTCTTGAAACGATTACCTCGCCGCAGTCCGCACAGTACCATGCAGGGATTCTATGACCCCACCAAAGCTGACGGGAAATACACCAGTCTTTAATATTTTCCATCCAGTGGAAATAAATCTTTTCAAATCTTTCAGGAATGAACTTTGTTCTTCCGTCCTTAACACACTCTATTGCAGGTTCTGCCAAAGGCTTCATCTTTACAAACCACTGCTTTGAAACCTTAGGCTCAACTGTTGTCTTACAGCGGTAACAGGTACCTACATTGTGAACGTGAGGCTCAATCTTCACAAGAAAGCCGCCCTCTTCAAGGTCGTGAACGATTGCTTTTCTGCACTCATATCTGTCCATACCCTGATATTTGCCTGCGTTTTCGTTCATATGGGCTGTATCGTCCATAACATTTATAACAGGCAGATTGTGTCTTAAACCAACCTCGAAGTCGTTGGGGTCGTGAGCAGGTGTAATCTTAACACAGCCTGTTCCGAAATCCATCTCAACATAATCGTCGGCAACAACGGGAATTTCTCTGCCCACAATGGGGAGAATAAGCATCTTTCCAACGATATTCTTATATCTTTCATCATTTGGGTTTACTGCAACTGCGGTATCGCCCAAAAGTGTTTCCGGTCTTGTGGTAGCAATCTCAACATATCCGTCGCTGTCCTTAATTGGGTATCTGATATGCCAGAAATTGCCTTCCTGCTCGGAGAATTCAACCTCTGCATCGGAAATTGAAGTACAGCAGTGAGGACACCAGTTGATTATTCTTTCACCGCGGTAAATAAGTCCCTTTTCATAGAGCTTTACGAAAACCTCATTAACAGCCTTTGAACAGCCCTCGTCAAGGGTAAATCTTTCTCTTTCCCAGTCACAGCTTGAACCCAATTTTTTAAGCTGGTCGCAGATTCTGCCGCCGTACTCTTTTTTCCAGTCCCATGCTCTTTCAAGGAATTTTTCTCTTCCCAGGTCCTCTTTTGTGAGGCCTTCTTTAGCCATAGCCTCAACGATTTTTGCTTCGGTAGCGATAGAAGCGTGGTCAGTACCGGGAAGCCACAAAGCGGAATATCCCTGCATTCTCTTATATCTTATCAAAATATCCTGCAATGTTTCATCCAAAGCGTGACCCATGTGAAGCTGACCTGTAATATTTGGAGGCGGCATCACAATAGTATACGGTTTTTTATCCTTATCAACTTCAGCGTGAAAGTAGTTGCCTTTCAGCCAGAAGTCATATATTCTATCCTCAAATTCCTGAGGATTATAAGCCTTAGCAAGCTCCTTAGCCATTATACAATTCTCCCCTTTTCTTTTAAATCCGCCTTGCTAAGCTTCCATTTGGAAATTAACGTCGTTTCAAGGCGGGCGAAACCTTTATTTTTTATTTCCGACCTGCAAAGGTTTAATTAAAAAATAAATGTCATTTCAGGTCGGGCGAAACCTTTTCCGTAATTTTTGAAATGGTTCGCTCTCATTTAACTTTTTATTTCCGACAGGAAAAGAACATCTTAAAATCAGTTCCCGTTTTCCGTCGGGCGAGTTTTTTATCTCCGCCTTGCAAAGCTTCCATCTGAAAATTAACGTCATTTCAAGGCGGGCGAGACCTTCCGCTGTATCTTTGGAATTGTTCGCTATAAAATCACTTTTCTTTTTATCTTTTCGCAAACAGGTATTTTATATTCAATAAAAGTCTTTTTACGAAACTGAAACACTTTTTATTATCTCATTTCAGCTATATTTTGTCAATGTTTTTTTAACTTTGCTCTATCAAAAAACGGGAACCTTTGCCTAAGGCGAAAGCTCCCGTTTTTATTTTTATATTCTGTTACGGCAGATGATGTCCGGCACTGCGGTAGAGGCTGTACCATTCCTCTCTGGTAAGCTCAAAATCTGCGGCTTTGCATATATCGCAAAGTCTTTCCTTATTTGTTGTGCCTGCAATAACCTGGGTTTTTGCAGGGTGACGAAGAATCCACGCGGCGGCAACGGCTGTATTTTTTACGCCGTATTTTTCAGCCAATCTATCAAGCTCTGCATTAAGCTCCGGGTAATCGGGATTATCAAGGAATACTCCACCTTTTCCGTATCTGAACGGCGACCAAGCCTGAACTGTCATATTATTAAGCCTGCTGTATTCCATCAAAAATCCGTCGTGCATTACGGACTCTTTATTCTCCATATTAACGTTAATTCCCGAGGTTATCATGCCTGCGTTTACAAGGCTTAACTGAAGCTGATTAATGATAAGCGGAAAGCTTACTCCCCTTTTAAGCAGTTCAATCTGCATCATATTGTGGTTGCTGACTCCGAAATTTCTAACCTTTCCGCCGGTAAAAAGCTTTTCAAAGACCTCTCCCACTTCCTCAGGCTCCATAAGTGCGTCGGGACGGTGAAGCAAAAGCACGTCGATATAATCCAAATTCATTCTTTTAAGGCTTGTTTCAACGGATTTTATAATATGCTCCTTTGAAAAATCATAATATCCGGGTCTTATGGCACACTTGGTCTGAATAATCATTTTTTCCCTGAGATTTTTGTGATTTGCCATAAATTCTCCGAAAAGCTCTTCCGACTTTCCTTTTCCGTAAATATCCGCATGGTCAAAGAAGTTTACACCCTGTTCCAGAGCGGTCATCAGAAGTTCTTCAACCTGAGAATTATCCATTGAGCTTATTCTCATACAGCCCAAGGCTATAGCCGGAGCTTTTATTCTGTCTTTGCCTATTTCAATATATTTCAAAAGAATCACCCTCTTGCTTTTTTCAAATTGTACCATACAGAAACCCAAAATACAATAAGTTTAAACAGATTGTAAACCTTGCTGATATGTGGTAAAATTATGCTGTAATATAATTATATAAAGGTTGATTATTAAATGAATATGATTATTCCTGATTTTATACGGGAAGAAAAAACAATTTGGGAGTTTTTAAAAAAACACAGCTCTCCCATTGTTATTTACGGCATGGGAAACGGTGCCGACCTTGTTATAGCTGAGCTTGAAAAAATAGGAAAAAAGCCCTCGGAAATTATAGCCAGCGACGATTTTGTGAGAGGCCAATCATTTCACGGCTTTAAAGTAAAAACATTAAGTCAGGTCGAAACAGAGTACAGCGATTTTACTGTCCTTGTGTGCTTTGGAACTCAGATAGACTCGGTAATTGAAAACATAAAGGCAATAGCTGAAAAGCACAGAGTTTTTGTCCCATATGTTCCCGTTTTCGGAGATGAAATAATGACAGAGGATTTTCTTTTTGAAAATCTTCAGGACATTGTAAAGGCGAGAAAGCTTTTTAAAGATGAGCTTTCTTTAAAAACTTTTGACTGCTGTGTAAATTTTTATATTTTCGGCAGACTTTCCTATCTCTTTCAGTGTGAAAGTCCAACAGATGAGATTTTTGAAAATATTTTAAATCTAACAAATAATGAAAGCTATTTAGATTTGGGAGCATACAGAGGAGATACCATTGAGGAATTTTTAAAATATTCTAACAGAGAATACAGACGCATAACCGCCCTGGAGCCTGACAAAAAAACATTTAAAAAGCTTTGCAGTTACGGTGAAAGTCTTGAAAACACCAACCTTTTAAACAAAGGTATATGGAGCTGCGAAGATGTTTTGTATTTTGAAAACCGCTGTGCCAGAGGTTCTTCATTATCGGAGGATATTAAAAGCAAAAAAGCTTTGCCTGTAGAGGTCACAAGCGTTGACAGCCTGGATAAGGAATTTAATTTTACCTATATAAAAGCCGATGTAGAGGGAGCGGAAAAGGAAATGCTTTTGGGAAGCGTGAAAACCCTTGAAAAAGGCAAAGCAAAGCTTAATATTGCGGTTTACCACAGAACCGAGGATTTTTTCAGACTTCCCCTGCTGATACATTCCGTAAATCCGAACTACAGCTTTTATATTCGTCATCATAAATATATTCCCTTTTGGGACACAAATATTTATTGCGTACCGGAGAAGTTATAGAATTAAAAATTAAGAATGAATAATTAAGAATTAAATATAATCACGCTTTAAATTCTATAAAGGAAAAAAGTTAACCTAGAGAGAGCCATTCCCAAAATTAAGGAAAAGGTTTCGCCCACCGTGTACAGAACCTAATCAATAAACAGAAGCTATGCACGGTGGAAATAAAAAAAACGGAAATAAAAAATAAAGGTTTCGCCCGCCTTGTAATGATGTTAATTTCCAAAAGGAAGTTCTGCAAGGCGGAAACAAAAAAACGGAGGATAAAAATAAAATGATACTTTGCGTTGATGTGGGAAATACCAATATTACAATGGGTATTTTTAAAGATAAAAAACTTCTGTTAAAAACCAAAATTTCCACCGACAAAGGAAAAACCGCCGACGAATACGCAATTGAAATTTTCACCATGTTTGGTGTTTACAGCATAGAGCTTTCGGAAATTACAGGCTGTATTATCGGAAGCGTTGTTCCCCAGGTTACACCTCAGCTTAAAGAAGCCTTAAAAAATCTTTTTGGCTGTACCCCTCTCATTGTAGGTGCCGGAATAAAAACAGGCCTTAACATCAAGATTGATTCCCCGGAAACACTGGGAGCAGACCTTGTTGTGGGCTGTGTTGCGGCGGCAGAGCTTTTCCCCTGCCCCTGTATTGTAATCTGCATGGGTACGGCTACTACAATATGTTACATGGACAAAAACAAAGCCATGTGCGGCGGAGCCATAATGCCCGGCGTTTCAATTTCTTTAAACGCCCTTACCTCAACCTCTGCATTACTTCCGGGAGTATCCCTGGACGCCACGAAAAACGTCATAGGAAGAAACACAAACGACTGTATAAAATCAGGCGTTGTTTGGGGTGCCGTATGTATGCTTGACGGAATGATAGAAAAATTTGAAAATGAAAGCAAAAGCCATTGCACCATTGTAGCGTCGGGAGATTTATCCCCTATAATTGTTCCCCACTGCAAAAGGGAAATTTTTATTAAAGACGATTTGATAATGCAGGGCTTGCGGATTATATATGAAAAAAACAGAAAAAACAATTAAGGACAGGTGATATAAAATGTCAAAAACTGAAAAACAAGTGCCTCTTAAAACGGTTGTGGGACTGATAATTTTTTCCCTGATAATCGTTTTGATGGCGTTCACTCCCGCAGGATTTTTAAAAAGCGGTAATGTTGAAATTTCTTTTCTTGTTATACCGGTAGCAATAGGTGCAATTTTGCTGGGCCCGGTATCCGGTGCTGTACTTGGACTTGTTATGGGCGTTGTTTCCTTTGCCCAGTGCTTCGGCGGAAGCGACATAGGCTCTGCACTTTTGAAAGACAGTGCCGTGAACACATTTTTGCTTTGCGTAGTTCCCCGAGTTGTATGCGGCTGGATTGCCGGTGTTTTTTACGACCTTATAAGCAAAATAGACAAGACAGGCTATGTTCCTCAAATTGCGGCGGCAATTGTCTGTCCCATTTTTAACTTTATTCTTTCTATGCTGGGACTTTCCCTGCTTTTCGGTCAAACTCCTTATATTTTAAATCTTCACATCAGTCTTGGGGTAGACGGATTTGCTTTTCCCTTTGCTCTGGGCGGTATGAACTTATTTTATGAGCTATTGGCTTCATTGGTATTTACAACCGGTATAAGTACTGTTATTTTAAAGCTAAAAAACCGCAAAAAAGGTCAATCAGAAAATGAAGAATAAATACGGTGATACAATATGAACAGAGATATTCTAAACACACTTCTTGACGCAAATGATTTTGTATCGGGTCAGGAGCTTTCGGAAAAGCTGGGTGTAACACGCACCACCATATGCAACAATATAAAGGAAATAAGAAAAGCAGGCTTTACGGTGGAGTCGGTAACAAATAAGGGCTATAAAATAACGGAAAAAACAAGACACATAAACGAGGTTTTAATCGGAAGAAATCTTTCCACCTCTTATCTGGGACGTGTCATTTACGAAACCGAGGAAACTCCCTCTACCAATACTTTTTTAAAACAAAAGGCCTCGGAGCATTGCCCCGAGGGTGCGTTGGCAGTTACACATATGCAAACAGCCGGAAAAGGCAGACTAGGAAGAGTTTGGAAAACAGAACGTGATTCCTCTGCCATATTTTCATATATATTAATGCCGGAAATTTCCCCAAAGGACATTTCTGCCATAACTCAGGTGGTGGGACTTGCCGTTTGCCGAGCCTTAAACAGGCTGTTTAACATTAACTGTGAAATAAAATGGCCTAACGATATTATCTGCGGCAATAAAAAGCTGTGCGGTATTCTCTGTGAAATGTCGGCAGAACTGGACAGAGTAAACTATATTATACCGGGAATAGGAATAAACTGCGACCAGCAGAGCTTTCCCGAGGAAATTGCAGAAAAGGCAACCTCTGTTTATCTTGAAACAGGAAGCTTTCCCGACAAAAATCTGATTATTGCGGAAATTCTAAACGAAACCGAAAAAATAATTTCCACCTCAGGTTTTGCCTTTAACCAAACCTTAACAGAGGAATACACAAGGCTTTGTGCCACCATAGGCAGAAAAATAGAGTTTTACCGTGACGGAAAAGCAATTCACGGCACAGCCTGCTCGGTTACCCAGGACGGAGAACTGGTTGCCGAAACAGAAGATCACAAGGTCTACATTATAAATTCGGGCGAAGTAACCGTTCAAGGCATCTACTAATTTTAATTCCGCCTTGGTCAGGTTCATCTGTCATAAGACCTCCGCCATGCGGCGGGTTGAGTTTTTTATTTCCGACCTGCAAGGGACATATTTAAAAATAAACTTTCGTTTCAGGTCGGGCGAAACCTTTTCAGAAATCGTTAGAATGGCTCGCTCTCGGTAAGGTTTAGTTTTTGCATTATAATTTTACAGCCACGGTTCAACAAAAATAACCGTGGCTGTTTCTTTTATAAAATTATAAGTTATATTGGCGGATTGTATATTCGCCAATACACTGTGTGTTTCTTGATAAATTAATAAATTAAACGGCTTTGCTACAAACTTTATTCTAACAGAGCCATTGTAATTTTTTAAACTAACGTTTCTCCCGACGTGTGATGAAGTTTATTTGTTAGGAAAAGTCCTGCACGTCGGATTTAAAAAAATAAAAAACAGCTATGCCACAATGTTAAATGTGACATAGCTGTTTTAATTTTTAAAACAAACGTTTCGCCCGCCTTGAAATGCCGTTAATTTATAAATCTAACCTTTGCAAGGCGGAAACAAAAGTCTCTCCCGCCGAGTGATGTCGTTATTCAAATCTAAACCCAGTCGTAAGCGAGCCATTCCAAAGACTCCGGAAAAGGTCTCGCCCGACGGAAAACGCGAGCTTATTTCAAGCTGAAGTTTTCCCCGTCGGTTATAAGAAATACTTGACGCCGGACTCAAAGATTTTCTGGTCTTTTTCAAACGGTACGTTTGCGTAAAGGTTTTCGCCCTTTCTTTCGCTGTGACCCATCTTGCCGAGAACTCTTCCGTCAGGGCTTGTGATACCCTCAACCGCACAAACAGAACCGTTAAGATTGTACTTAATGTCGGCAACAGGCTTGCCCTCAAGGTTGCAGTACTGGGTTGCAATCTGTCCGTTTTCTATAAGACGTTTCATTGTTTCGTCGTCAGCCATGAAACGGCCTTCGCCGTGTGATACAGGAATTGCAAAGATTTCTCCTGCATTTACCATGCTGAACCACGGTGACTTAACAGAAGTAACTCTTGTATATGCCATGTGGGAAATATGTCTGCCTATTGTGTTAAAGGTAAGGGTTGGGTCGGTGTCCTTAATGTCCACGATTTCACCGTATGGAACAAGACCCAGCTTTATGAGTGCCTGGAATCCGTTGCAGATACCCAGCATAAGACCGTCACGGTTCTTCAAAAGCTCGTTTACTGCGTTTGCTATGCGTGGATTTCTGAATGTGGTTGCGATAAACTTTCCGCTTCCGTCAGGCTCGTCACCGCCGGAGAAGCCGCCGGGGAGCATGATAATCTGGGAATCGTTTATCATCTTTTCCATCTGAACGATTGTTTCCTCAATGTGGGCAGGGGTAAGGTTCTTAACTATAAGAAGCTGTGGTTCTGCTCCTGCCTTTTCAAAGGCACGTGCCGTGTCTATTTCGCAGTTTGTGCCGGGGAATACAGGTATAAATACCTTTGGCTTTGCTGTTTTGATAACAGGTGAGGAAGTGTTTCTCTCTCTGTAAAGAGGAATATCAAACTTCATCTCCGGACAAGGAGCCTGTGTTGCAAATACCTTTTCAAGAGGTGCTGTCCATGCTTCGATAAGTGTATCTACGGAAATGTCACAACCCTTAACGCTTATAATGCCATCGTCTGTGGTTGTACCTAAATAATAGTTTACAACTTTTGCAGGGAGATTTGCGTCCTTATCAAGCTCTAAAATAAGTGAACCGCTTAAAGGAGCGAAAAGCTCGTCAAAGCTTAAATCCTTGGCAAACTTAAAGCCAAGCTTGTTTCCGAATGCGGCTTTGCATACGGAAGCGGCGGCACCGCCCTCTTTTACTACAGAAGCGGAAAGAACCTTTCCTTTTTCCATAAGCTCTAAAACTGCTCTGTACATTTCTTTGAGCTGTTCCCAAAGAGGCATAAATGTTTCTTTATTTTCAGGAACAGGAACATAAACAACTCTTGAACCTGCCTTTTTAAACTCTGCTGAAATTGTCTTGGAAGCCTTTGTCATGGAAACCGCAAAGCTTACAAGTGTAGGAGGAACGTCCAAATGCTCGAAGCTTCCGGACATACTGTCCTTACCGCCGATGGACGGAATACCCATTTTAAGCTGTGCTTCAAATGCACCCAGCAAAGCGGCGGCAGGCTTGCCCCATCTTTCCGGCTTGTCGTAAAGTCTTTCAAAATATTCCTGGAATGTAAGTCTTGCCTTTAACGGGTCTGCACCTATTGCCAAAAGCTTTGAAAGCGACTCAACAACTGCGTATGCCGAGCCGTGGAAAGGACTCCAGCGTGATGTTCCCGGAATATAACCGAAGCTCATAGCTGTGGCGTCGTCTGTTTCTCCGTGGATAAGAGGAATTTTGGCTGCCATTGCTTCCTGAGGTGTAAGCTGTTCCTTTCCGCCGAAGGGCATAATAACTGTAGCCGCACCGATAGAAGCGTCAAATCTTTCGGAAAGTCCGATTTGTGAGCAAACCTCAAGTCTTGAAAGGTTCTTGAGCATTGCTTCCTCTGTTGAAAGACCCTCAAGGCATTTTGGAACCTTTGTTCTGTAGCAGTCCTCGGCCTTTGGAGCTGTGATATAAGCTCTTGATACCTGAGTAACGCCGTTTGTATTTAAAAATTCACGGGAAAGGTCAACAATTCTGTCTCCTCTCCAATCCATTGTAAGACGGGGAGATTCTGTAACAACAGCAACTGCTGTAGCTTCAAGGTTTTCCTTTTCGGATTCTGCAATAAATTTTTCAACATCGTTCTTGTCGAGAACAACAGCCATTCTCTCCTGGCTTTCGGAGATTGCAAGCTCTGTGCCGTCGAGACCCTCGTATTTCTTTGTAACCTTATCAAGGTCAACGGAAAGTCCGTCGGCAAGCTCGCCGATTGCAACGCAGACGCCGCCGGCACCGAAGTCGTTGCATCTCTTTATCATTGTGGACACTTCCGGATTGCGGAAAAGTCTTTGTATTTTTCTTTCTGTAGGAGGATTACCCTTCTGAACCTCTGCTCCGCAGGTTTCAATAGAGCTTTCTGTGTGAGCCTTTGAAGAACCTGTTGCACCGCCGCAGCCGTCACGTCCTGTTCTTCCGCCCAAAAGAACTATAACATCTCCCGGAGCGGGAACTTCACGGATTACGTTTGATTTTGGTGAAGCACCGATAACCGCACCGATTTCCATTCTCTTTGCTGTGTAGCCGCTGTCGTAAAGCTCTGTTACCTGACCTGTTGCAAGTCCTATCTGGTTACCGTATGAGCTGTAGCCTGCTGCCGCACCGGTGGTGATTTTTCTTGCAGGAAGCTTTCCGTGCATTGTGTCCTTAACTGCAACAGTGGGGTCGCCTGAGCCTGTAACTCTCATTGCCTGATAAACATAGGCTCTGCCTGAAAGGGGGTCTCTTATTGCACCGCCCAGGCAGGTTGCGGCACCGCCGAAAGGCTCGATTTCCGTGGGGTGGTTGTGGGTTTCGTTCTTAAACTGAACAAGCCACTTTTCCTCTTTTCCGTCTATTGTAACGGGAACCTCTATTGAACAGGCGTTTATCTCGTCGCTTACGTCAAGGTCAGGGATAAGGCCTTTTTTTCTCAAAAGCTTCATTCCTGCCAAAGCCATATCCATAAGGGAAACGTCCCTTGTGGTGTCCTTGCCGTAAAGCTCTTCTCTTGCCTTGTAGTACTCTGAAAGTGCATTTTCTATAACTGAACCAAGAGCCGCTTTTTCTACCTCGATTTTCTCAAGTCTTGTCAAAAATGTTGTGTGGCGGCAGTGGTCTGACCAGTATGTATCAATTACACGAAGCTCCGTAACGGACGGGTCGCGGTTTTCTGTATCTCTGAAATAATCACGGCAGAACTCCAGGTCGGAAAGAGTCATTGCAAAGCCCATTGAGCCGTAATACTCCTCCATTTCCTTTTTGTTCCACTTTATAAATCCCTCTACCCTTTTTACGTTTTCGGGAGCTTCAACGGGAACCTCCAAAGTCAAAGGCTTTTCAAGGGAAGCCAAACGGCTTTCAACAGGGTTTACAAGATAATCCTCAACCTTTTTTAAGTCCTCCTCGGAAATATTTCCCTTAAGGACAACAACTCTTGCGGTGAGAACCTGAGGACGCTCCCCCTGAGTCAGAAGCTGTACGCACTGAGCGGCAGAGTCTGCACGCTGGTCGTACTGTCCGGGAAGATATTCCATTGCAAAAATCTTCCAACCATCTTCAACGGGAAGATTTTCTTCATAAATAACGTCTGCGTTAGGCTCGGAAAGAATAATTCCCTTTGCCTTTTCAAATTCCTCGTCCGTAAGACCGGAAATATCGTATCTGTTTACATATCTGAGATTTTCTATGTTTTTCATACCCAGATTATGACGCAGATCCCAAAGCATCTGCTTGGCTTCAACATTAAAGCCATCTCTTTTTTCCACAAAAATTCTTTTTACCTCTGACATAGGATTCTCCTCGCTTTTTATGTCGTTTTAGCTGTACCGAATTGGTTTCTTAAAAAGAACTACCCGATTTAAAAATTTTATCACAATACGGCATGATTTTATTTCCATACAAGAAATATTAACAATACAAAACAAAAGTTTCGACAAACGAGAGTATGGTTTCGCCATTGAAAACAAGGGAGAAAAGTGATAAAATAAATATAATTTTCGTGTGTTGTTTCCTTTTTAAGATACTAAAGCATTACACGAAAACAGATGAAAGCAATGTTCACAAAATCGGAGGTAACATATATGAAAAATCAAAGCCTTACCTTTCCGACGCGGCCCTTTTCCACAAGGGGAGGAGCAAAGGTCCCCCACAGGAAAAATACCGCCGCCATGGAAACGGTTGTGATGCCTGCTCCAAAGGAAGTAATAATACCTATGTCCCAGCATATAGGTGCTCCCTGTAATGTAATTGTAAGACAGGGCGACCACGTGGACGTGGGTCAGTCCATAGGAGAAAACGACAGCTTCGTAACTGCTCCCATACACGCAAGCGTATCGGGAACCGTAAAGAAAATAACGGAAATTACCATGCCAAACGGTGCAAAGGCAAAGGCGGTGGTAATAGAGTCCGACGGGGAAATGACCCTGTCACCTTATGCGGAGCCGCCTGCGGCGGAAACAAAGGAACAGCTTTTGCTTGCCATAAAGAGAAGCGGACTGGTAGGCTTGGGCGGAGCGGGATTTCCTGCCCATGTAAAGCTGAGTATTCCGCAGGACAAAAAAATTGATACCCTTATTATAAACGGAGCGGAGTGCGAACCCTACATCACCTCCGACCACAGAGAAATACTTGAAAACTCCTGGGATATACTTTCGGGAATTAAAATAATCAAGGACCTTTTAGATGTTCACAGGGTTATTATAGGAATTGAGAACAACAAGCCCGACGCCATAAAAACCCTTACTCAGATTGCCGCCAACGAAGCCGCAGACCCCGACGATGAAATAAGAGTGCTGACCCTTAAATCATCTTACCCACAGGGTGCGGAAAAGGTGCTGATAAGAGCCTGTACAGGAAGAAAAGTTCCTGCGGGAAAGCTTCCGGCGGACGTTGGCTGTGTTGTGATGAACGTAACTTCCGTTGCATTTATCGCAAAGTACCTTAAAACTGGTATTCCCCTTGTTTCCAAGAGAATTACCGTTGACGGAAGTGCCGTAAAGGAGCCGAAAAATGTTATTGTTCCTTTGGGTACTCCCATTAAGGACGTTATAGAGTTCTGCGGCGGATATAAATGCGAGCCTAAGAAAATTTTGATGGGCGGCCCTATGATGGGTATTGCTTTGACAGACGACAGTATGCCTGTTTTAAAGCAGAACAACGCAATTTTGGCTTTTGACGAAAAGGACGCAAAGCTTATGGAGGAAACCGACTGCATACGCTGCGGAAACTGCCTTAAAAGCTGTCCCATGTCCTTAATGCCTCAGGCTATTGCAGGCTGTGTAAAGCTTAAAGACGTAAAGGGTTTGGAAAAGCTCAATGTTATGACCTGTATGGAGTGCGGAAGCTGTGCCTTTAACTGCCCTGCCCACAAGCATCTTGTGCAGACCATGAGAGAGGGCAAGGCTATGGTTAGAGCCGAAAGTGCGAAAAAAGCCGAAGAAAAGAAGAAAGAGGAGGCAAAAAAGAATGAGCAGTAATATGTATGTCTCCGCTTCACCTCATCTGAGAAGCGGTATTTCCACAACCTCGGTTATGAGGGACGTTGTTATAGCTCTTTTGCCCTCGGTTATTGCGGGAAGCATAATTTTCGGTATAAGAGCCTTGCTTATAGTTGCTTTGACTGTTGCCTCCTGCGTGGTTTCCGAGTATATTTCAAGAAAGGTAATGAAGAGAAGCAACACAATAGGCGACTTGTCCGCTGTTGTTACAGGCGTGCTTTTGGGACTTAACTATCCTGTGGGAATCAACCCTGTTATGGCAGTGTTCGGCGGAGTTGTTGCCATTGTTGTGGTAAAGCAGATGTTCGGCGGAATAGGTCAGAACTTTGTAAACCCTGCCTTGGCTGCAAGAATTATTCTGCTTGTGTCTTTCCCGACGGATATGACCACATGGGCAACTCCTTTCTACTATACACAGGGGGCCGTTGACGCTGTTACAAGTGCAACGCCTTTGGCTCAGAATGCCGCAGGAAATTTCGGCGGCTCTTATATGGATTTGTTTTTGGGAAATGTTGGCGGCTGTATCGGTGAAACCTGTGCTCTTGCCATACCTTTGGGCGGTATCTACCTTATTGCAAGAAAGGTTATAAGCCCCATAATCCCCGTTACATATATAGCCACGGTTTTTGTTTTGGCTTTTGTTATGGGTCAGGACCCCCTGTTCCATATACTCAGCGGCGGCGTTATGCTGGGAGCATTTTTCATGGCTACCGACTACACAACCTCACCTATAACCTCAAAGGGAAAGATTATTTTCGCCGTAGGCTGCGGACTTATGACAATGCTCATAAGGGTTTACGCAAACCTGCCCGAGGGTGTTTCCTTCTCCATTGTGCTTATGAATATACTTGTTCCTCACATTGAAAACCTTACAAGACCGAGGGCTTTCGGTGAGATAAAAAATAAAATAAAGGGGGATAAGTAAATGAAAAATATAAAGCTTAAAGAAATCCTTATCCCGACTGTTTCACTTTTTGTGATATGTCTTTGCGTTACCGCACTGCTTGCCGTGACAAATGCGGTTACAAAGGACGCTATAAAGGAACAGCAGGAGCTTGCCGCCGCAGAGTCAAGACAGGCGGTGTGCCCAGAAGCTGTGGACTTTGAAAAGGTTGAATACGACGTTCAGGGCGTTGAATGTTACAAGGCTTTGGACGAAAGCGGAAACCTGATAGGCTATGCAATTTCCTCAGCATCAAAGGGCTACGGCGGAGATGTTAAGGTTATGACGGGAATAAACGCAGAGGACGGCTCGGTAATCGCCATAAATGTTTACGACAACTCGGGAGAAACCCCGGGACTTGGTGTAAACACCTCGGGAGAGAAGTTCACCTCCCAGTTTGCGGGACTTTCCTCTCAGGCGGGAGTTACCGTTGATAAGGACGCAGGAAAAAATCCGGACAGCGTGGCTGTTGACTCGGTAACGGGTGCTACAATTTCTTCCCGTGCCGTTACAAATGCGGTAAACCAGGCTTTTGAAGCCTACAATGCGGTAAAGGAGGGGTAATTTATGGAAAAGAAATCGCTTTTTAAAGAATTTTCCAAAGGAATAATCAAAGAAAACCCCGTTTTGTGTCTTGTTTTGGGAACCTGCCCCACCTTGGCGGTAACCACCTCGGCGTCCAACGCCATAGGAATGGGCGTTGCCGCAACTGCGGTTTTGGTTTGCTCTAATATGGTTATCTCCCTTTTGAGAAAGGTAATACCGGGAAAGGTAAGAATTCCGGCATACATAACAATAATCGCAGGCTTTGTTACAATAGTTCAAATGCTTGTGCAGGCTTTTGCCCCTGCAATAAACGACAGCTTGGGAATTTATCTTCCACTTATAGTTGTTAACTGCATTATTTTGGGAAGAGCCGAAATGTTTGCAAGCAAAAACAAGGTTCTGCCCTCAATGCTTGACGGCTTGGGAATGGGCGTAGGCTTTACCGCCGCCATGCTTTTGATGGGCATGATAAGAGAGCTTTTCGGTGCAGGCTCTTTGTTCGGAATACCGATACTTTCAAACTTCATGTCTCCGGTTATCGCCTTTATTCTTCCTCCGGGAGGATTTTTCGTGTTCGGTATGCTTATCGCCCTTGCAAATAAGCTAAACGGCGGAAAGGGTAAAGCACCGGAAGAGGTTGGCTGTGCCGGCTGTCCAATGAAAAACAGATGTCAGAATATTAAAGAAAAAGACGGCTGTAAAACAAAGGAGGGTGAAGCATAATGGAAACAGTACAAAGCCTTGTAAGCGTTTTCCTTGCGGCTATCCTTACGGAAAACTATGTATTAAGCAAATTTTTGGGTATCTGTCCTTTTTTGGGAGTTTCCAAAAAGGTTAATACCGCCCTGGGCATGAGCTGTGCGGTAACATTCGTTATGGTTTTGGCAACAGCGGTAACATGGCCTATATATACGGGAATACTTGTTCCAAACAATTTGGCTTACCTGCAAACAATAGTATTTATCCTTGTAATCGCAGGTCTTGTACAGCTTGTTGAAATTGCCCTTAAAAAATATATGCCACCTCTTTACAATTCTCTGGGAATTTATCTGCCCCTTATAACCACAAACTGTGCGGTTTTGGGCGTTACAATGCTTGTTTTGGAAAAAGCCGCCGCAGACGTTACTTACGGCTACGGTCACGCCTTAGTTAACGCTTTCGGTGCGGGAATAGGATTTTTGGTTGCCATGGTTATGTTTGCAGGTGTAAGACAAAGACTTGAAACCTGCGATATACCAAAAAGCCTCAGAGGACTTCCCATAACGCTGGTTGCGGCTTCCCTTACCTCTTTAAGCTTTTTGGGATTTTCGGGACTTGTTGAAGGTCTTATGGGCTGATTGCCAAAAAACAGATGATAATTGATTGTAAGGAGTATTGATTGATATGAACGAAATTTTGATTGCGGTTTTGATTGTAGCCGCAATGGGTCTTATAATCGGACTTATCCTTGCCGTGGCTTCTGTTATTATGGCTGTCCCAAAGGACGAAAAGGCAGAGGCGGTACTGGAGGTTTTGCCGGGAGCCAACTGCGGTGCCTGCGGTTACTCAGGCTGTTCGGGATATGCAAAGGCACTTGCCCACGGAGAAGCCCAGCCGGGACTCTGCTCACCGGGCGGCGAGGAGTGCGTAAAGGCGATTGCCAGGGTTTTGGGCGTTGAAGCAGGAGCAATTGAGAGAAAAACCGCCGTTGTAAAATGCGACGGAACAGGGGAAAATTCACCTCTTAAAATGGAGTATCAGGGTATAAACACCTGTGCCGCAGCAGCAGCCCTTCACGGTGGAACAAAAAACTGTTCCTACGGCTGTATCGGCTTCGGCGACTGTGTAAATGTCTGCGAATACGACGCAATAGTAATTGATAACAACGTGGCAAGAATAAATCCCGCAAAATGCAAAAGCTGCGGAATGTGCGTAAAGACCTGCCCCAAGCACCTTATTTCCATTGTTCCTCTTAAAAAGCAGGCTGTGGTTATGTGCAGCAACTGTGACAAGGGTGCGGCGGCAACGGCTGTATGCAGAACCGCCTGCATAGCCTGCATGAAATGTGCGAAAGCCTGTCCTGCGGGTGCCATAAAGATAAAAAACCTCCATGCAGTTGTAAATCCTCAGCTTTGTACCGGCTGCGGAGAGTGTGCAAAGGTATGTCCAAAGAACTGCATAGGTATGATGGAATAAAATACAAGTGAAATAAATTTGAATTTTTGTGAATAAAAATTGATTTTTCGCAAAAAGACTGAAAATCCCCGATAGATGCAGTATAATTATACATATCGGGGATTTTTCTCTGTTTAGAGTAAATATACGGAGTACAGGAGTGAGATAATTGATTGAAGTTTCAAATTTGTCAAAATCCTACGGTAATCTTGAAGCCATAAAGGATATAAGCTTTACCGCAGAGGAGGGCGAAATTTTAGGACTTTTAGGACCCAACGGTGCCGGAAAGTCCACAACCATGAACATAATTACAGGGTATTTGGGAAAAACCTCGGGTACGGTCACTGTAGACGGTATCGACGTTTCTCAAAAACCCAAAGAAGCCAAAAAGAAGATAGGCTATCTTCCCGAAATACCTCCGCTTTATACGGATATGACTGTGGAAAAATTTTTGGGCTTTGTCTTTGACCTTAAATGTGTCGAGCTTCCCAAAAAAGAGCATATAGACGAAATTATGAAAACCGCAGGCATATCAGACGTTTCGGGACGAATAATAAAGAACCTTTCAAAGGGTTACAAACAGCGTGTGGGCTTTGCCCAGGCACTGCTGGGGTATCCGCCTGTTTTGGTTTTGGACGAACCCACGGTAGGACTTGACCCAAGCCAGATAATAGAGTTTCGTAAAATAATAAAGGGTCTGGGAAAAAAGCACACTATTATTTTTTCCTCTCATATTCTTTCAGAGGTTTCTGAAATATGCGACAGAATAGTGGTTATTTCAGGGGGCAAAGTGGTGACAGACGAGAAAACCTCAGAGCTTTCAAAGAAGTTTGCGGACTCTCCAAAGGTTGTGGTTGAAATTCAGGGACCAAGCTCAGAAGTTTGTCAGGCTTTAAGAGAAATAGAGGGCGTTTTAAAAACAGAGCTTCTCTCCGAGGAAAACGGAGCAGTCAAGATAAGAATTACCCACAAACAGGAAAAGGATATACGTCAAAACATATTTGCTGTTATGGCGGAAAAGAATTATCCTATTCTTGAAATGGGCAAGACAAAGCTGAGCCTTGAGGAGCTTTATCTCCAGCTTACCGCGTCTTCCGAAAATTCTCAAAGACAAAATACAAAAACGGGAAAGAGAGGTAAGAAATAATGGCGGCTGTACTTAAAAGAGAGCTTGGCTCTTATTTTCGTTCTCCTATAGGCTACACAATAGTGGCAATTTTTTATTTCTTTGCAAACATATTCTTTAATATGTATTGTCTTAGCTACAATTCCAGCAACATGAGCTCGGTATTTCAGAATATGTTTTTGATTATGCTGTTTATAATTCCTATAATTACCATGAAAACATTCAGCGAGGACAAAAAGCTGGGAACAGACAAGCTTTTGCTTACTTCCCCTGTTTCCACGGTAAAAATTGTTTTCGGAAAATATCTCAGTGCGATTATTGTATACGCAATTTGCCTTATGATATTTGTTTTTCAGGGAATTATACTTGATTTTTATACAACTCCTCAATGGTCGGTAATACTCTGTACCGTTTTCGGAATGCTGCTTATGGGTTCTGCCATAATTTCCATCGGCCTTTTGATTTCTTCCCTTACGGAAAGTCAGGTTATAGCCTGTGTGGGTACTCTCGGTGTGGGATTTTTCCTTTACATAATGGACGTGGTGGCAAACCTTGCAAACAATTCCGCTGTTTCCTATATTGTTGGAGTATTCACCTTTATTCAGAGGTTTTCCGATTTTACCCTGGGAATTTTAAATCCTGCCCATGTGCTGTATTTCCTCAGCGTAACCTGTCTGTTCCTGTGGCTGACGGTAAAATCTTTCGGCAAAAACAGCAGAAGTTAAGGAGGCGTAAACAGTGAAAAACAAAAAATTATCTTCAGCGATTTTTACACTCCTGCTTGTGCTTGTATTGGTGGGAGTAAACATAGGTGCGTCGGCATTGGTGGAGAAATACCCGTCTATGCAGATGGATTTTACAATCGGCAAGAATTTTGAGCTTTCCTCTCAAATGGAAAAGTATTTGGACACGGTTGAAACCGACACAAAATTTACAGTGTTGATGACCGAGGAAGCCTTTGACAGCAGCGGTGCCTATTATATGCAGATAAACACACTGCTTAAAAAAATGGCTCTTTACAACAGCCATATTACCGCTGAATATGTGAATTTAAACAATACTCCGACTTTTTCGGAAAATTATCCCCAAATAAACTGGGATGACGCAACCGAATATTTAATGCTTGTTGAAAGCGGTGAAAATTACCTGATTTTGGACATGGACGATGTTTTTGAATCAGGCATTGATTACAGTACACTTTCAAAATACATAACAGCGTCAAAATTTGAGCAGGCTGCCGCAACTGCAATTTATAATGTTACAGCAACCGAAAAGCCAAAGGCGGTATTTATAAAAGATGTAGGCGAGGGCGATTACAGCAGATTTACCACCATTCTCAGGGATAACGCTTTTGATGTTGAAGAGATAAACCTGACCACAACAGATATTCCTGATGACACAGATTTTGTGGTTCTGTTCGCTCCATCTGTTGACCTGACAGAGCAGGCGGCAAACAGACTTACGGATTACCTTGAACAAGGCAAAGAAAACGGTGCAAACTTTATATACATTCCCAGCTATGAAAATGTAAGCTGTCCGAATGTTGATAAAATTCTGGAGAAATATAGCCTGTCCATAGGCTCGGGCATTGTCTTTGAAACCGACTCCACCTATCTTGTATCCTCAGAAAGCTTTTATATTACCCTTGCCGACTATAACGGCAAAATCTTTATGGACGGACTTGTAAACCAAAACGTTCCCGTAATTTCCCCTTACTCAAGACCTGTGGAAATAATAGAAGAGTCAGAAAGTGTGCAGGGTATGCTTTATTCCTCACCCACTGCGGGAGTTTATCCTTTTGACGCAGGCGAGGACTTTAACTACGAAGACGTTATATCCGACGAAGAAATACCCCTTGCGGCTATAAGCTCAATAGAAAATTCCAACACGGTGGTTATAGGCTCCTGTGACGCTTTCGCAGAGGCTCTCCTCAACAACGGAAGCTACAATAACAGTGCGTATTTTGTAAATGTATTTAACACTTTGGCGGAAAAAGAATCCCCCGATATTGTTATTGAAAGCAAGTCTTTCAGTGCCTACGGCTTGGGGCTTACAAGCTACAGTCAGGTGGCTGTTCTTTCCTTTGTTTTAAGGTTTGTAATTCCCGCTTTGATTCTTATTTTCGGAATAGTTGTATTTATCAGAAGACGAAACAAATAATTTACTTAAATAAAGAGGCGGTTTTCATGAGTGAAAAGGGTAAATTAGCAAAAGAAAATTTTAACAGCGGGTGTAACTGTGCCCAGTCGGTGGCTGTGTCTTTTTGCGAGGAATGCGGATTTGACCGTGACACCTTGATGAAGCTTTCCTGCTCTTTCGGTGCGGGAATGGGCAGACTCAGAGAGGTCTGCGGAGCGGTGAGCGGTATGCTTTTGGTAGCAGGAAAACTGTATGCTCCCACCGACCCAACAGACGACAAGGCAAAGGCTGAACATTATAAAAGGGTTCAGGAACTGGCTTTTAAGTTTAAAGAAAAGCACGGAACTTTAATTTGCCGTGAGCTTTTGGGACTTGATATTGAGGGAGCCGACGACCCTACTCCCTTAAAGCGTACAGAAGAATATTATCAAAGCCGTCCCTGCGGAGATTTTATAGAGGACGGAGCAAATATTCTTATGGACTATATAAATAAGCACCCCTATAAATAATCTTTTCAAGTTTATAAGCTATAAAAAATCCTATCTGCCAATGTTGACAGATAGGATTTTAATTTTAGAGTTTGCTAATTATTTGTGACAGGAATTTTTGTATTTGTGTTGCATCAACAATAGTAATCTTACCATCTCCGTTTGTATCTGCTACAGATAGCTGTGTACTGTCAAATGTTACAATCTGTGAAAGGTATTTTTGTATCTCAGTTGCATCTACAATAGAAACAACACCATCTTTATTTACGTCACCTTTTGCTATATCGGGCGTGTTTTTCTTCCATACAGCATATAGTGTGCTGTTTTTATTCGGCGTTACTATTTCTGTGCCGGAAGTAGCGGAGGAAGAGGTTGACCAGCCTTTATATGTATAGCCGCTTCGGGTGGGCTTTGGTAATATTATCGGATTTCCTTTTAAAGTCAATATATTTGATACAGATACAGAGCCCCCGTTTGCATTTAATGTTGTTTTATAGAATGTAATTGGTGTTGTAGAAGACAAATTCCCGCTTATATCTTTTACCGTAATATAATATGTACCGGGTGATGATATTGTTTTAGTCACATAATAGCTTGCTTGTCCTATGATACCGGTATACGTGTTGTTACTGTAAGAACTGCTTGTACCCCAATAATACCCGGCTATGCCTGTATTATCCGATAATCCTAATGTTAGGGATTGACTTGAAGAAAGATTGTTTGTAGCAACTACTGATGATACGCTTGGTTTTTCAAAGTCTGTAGCTTTTATCGTATCTTCATATGTTCCGTTTAGTTTGCCGGAGACCGTTGTTTTTATCTTATATTCCCCTGATATTTTTGGAACAAAACTAAACCATGTGCAGTCGTTGTTTTTATAAGACGCAGATTTTATTACGGTGCCTTGGGGATCGTACACTGTCACTTTGACAGTGTACCCGTTTCCCTGTGTCCAGTAAGCAGTAACGTCATTAAGATTTTTCTTCGTGTATTTATCTCTTATAAGATAACTGCAGTATGCTGTTTCGCCTACATTAACTGAGTCAATTTCGTTTGCGTCGTTGTCTTTCCATGCCCAAATTTTTATTTGGGGACCTGTTTTTGCCCAAACCTGAAATGATACGGAGCAGGAAATATTGACATCACCTGTAATTGTCACTGTTCCGGTATAGGTATCTTCCGTATTGCATACGGTTGAAATCCAGTTTCGGTTACTATTTGTGTAAGTATATTCAAATACTTTTCCACTTGAGTTTCTTATGGTTTCTGTAGCTTTATACCGTAAATTACTCGATGTGCTGACGGGTTGTCCTGTTGTTTCATCTATCAGCTCGTAACAAATATAATATTTGTTTCCTAACACATAATTGGAAGGCACGTTTCCCATTTCAGTATCAGATACCCAAACGTGTAAGTTATATGTTTTGCTTTCCATTTTTTTGAGATATTCCATACTGCAATATCCTGTGTATCCGTTCCATTCAACATGAGCCCAATAACCGTCTGCTTTGCTTACATAAACTTTGGAGCCCTTAGGAATTGAAGTTACAATTCCATAATTTGTTCCATGACCGCTTCGCATTGTTAAAGGTTGACTTCCAGTAGAAACAAAATAGTCTCCTGCATAACTTTCAGAACAAGAACATACCGTGTCGGACACATAACGCAGAACCCCGTCCCATGGATGATTATAATATCCTGAAACAGATACTTCTGTACCGGTTTGGTCGCCTGTCTGAGGATATCCTCTGTTAGAGTGAGCACCGACATTTTGATTGTTTCCTAAATAAATTTCTGTATGACTAACTTCATTCAGTAAAATATCTCCTCTTTTCAAATTTGCGGTTCCGCCTATTTGACTCCAAGGTATCCACTGAAATCCGTGTTGCGTAAATTGACTCCGCATATTTCCAGTATATGTAGCGGTTCCGGTATCAACTCCGGCACTCTTAAATGCAGATATAACAAATGACGAACAATCGTAGTCCGGTCCCCATCTGCTGGATTGGCTGTAGCCGTGTGAATTGTCGTTAGCTATTGAAATTGCCCACGCTATAGCTTTTTCTACCACGGAAGAAGCAGCATTTGCACTGGGTGCAATTAATAAAACGCTAATGATAATACAAACAGACAATAATAAAGACACAATTTTTTTCATGATTAAAGCCCTCCTTATTATTTTTAACTTATTAAAATCACCCTTAAAGCATCTACATTATTATATATTATAACATAATTTTATTATCATTTTCAATATATTTTAACTATATTATTAAAATTAATTATTTAAGCTATAAAACGTCCTCAATTTCTCACAGTACTAATAAATTTACCCAAAATTACTTTCAACACTTGCTTAATAGTTATAAAAAACAGGCAGAGTATTTTCTCTGCCTGCCTACTGAATTACTGATTTATCAGTGTATTTTATTTGTATCTTTTGTTTTCGTTATCTGCGTGTCTGGATTTTGAAAATCTCTTTTTCTCTGCCAACACAACGAAAGCAAATGACGCCGCCATAACCGCTGCGATAATTATAAACCATTTAACAAAATCGCCGTTATTTTTAACATCTGCACCGATGCTTGCAACGCCTGAACTTGTTATGCTCTGCATAGCCTCGTTGGAATTTTTAGAAGCCTCTGTAATAACCTCTGTGGTAGCCTGAACCGTTGTCGGTGCTTCGGTTATCTCTTCGGTTGTGGGAGCTTCTGTTGCTGCTTCTGTTGTAGGAGCCTCTGTGGTCGCTTCTGTAGTTTCCTCTTGGATATTTTCTTCCGCAACCTGGGCTTCTTCCTCAACATTTGCTTCCATCATAGTTTCTTCGGTTGACTCTACATTTATTCTGTAATTTTCTGCTTCATCGCTGAAAAGAAGTTCGTATGTAGCCCCGTCAACCTCACCTGTTACAGAAAGTGAAGCAACGTACTGGAACGCTGAAACCGCTTCTTCAGTTACCTCTCCGTAGAATGTGGTAACCTCTTCGGTAAAGTATCCCAAATCCTTAAGTCTTTGCTGTATTTGTGCAACCTCAGAGCTGAAATCGCCGTATCTGTAAACACCGTCGTCTACAACCTCAGGCTCTGTTGGAGCTTCAGTGGTCGGTTCTTCTGTTTCCGGCTCTGTAGGCTCCGGCTCAGGAGTCGGTGCATAAGGAGCATTATCAGAGAAGAGAATTTCCATATCTGATCCTGCAATACCGTCTACGGTAACTCCTGCCGCTGCCTGAAACGCCTTATAAGCTGCTTCTGTAACGCTTCCGAAGTAGCCTGTTACATCTTCATTGAAATATCCAAGCTCTTTAAGTCTTTCCTGTATTTCAATTACCTTTTGACCGCTTGAACCCTTCATGTAATATGTAGGCTCTGAAGAACCGCTGTTTGAAGAATCATCGGCAACTCCTGACATATCTTCAGGCACCTTGTCGGAAGCTCCGTCGCTTCCGAAAGAATATGTAACTCCGTCAATTGTTCTTTGGGTATTTGTTATGTACTGGCCGTTTTCATAGTAGTAGTAACCGCCGTTAAACTGTTCCCAGCCTGTTGTAGGATATGTAACGCCCGGAACTGTACACCATTTTGTCCAATTCATATTGTATGCGTTGGAATAGCATACTCCGTAAGCTGAACCTCTTGCGTCAACAGACATTCCGTTTCCAACATAAACTCCGATATGACCCGGCTTCCAAACTGCAAGACCGTGAATATTCGGAATACCGTCGCTTACGTAACCGATATTGTCTGAGTTTTCAATAATATCAACTCTGTATCCGCCGGCATATGAATAAATCAAACCGGAGCAGTCAACTGCACCCGGAGAAGCTCCGCCCCAAACATAAGACCATCCGCTGTAATAAGCATTTAGAGCCCATTCTGCAAGACCTACACCTGTACCGCTTGCCCCTGCCGTTACTGACGCCACAACAAAAGTTGATGCAATAACCGCCATAACCAGGATAACAGAAACGGCTTTTTTCAGATGTGCCATCGGACTCAACCTCCTTACTTGAGTAGATTATTTATTGTTACAAGGAACTCGGCAACGCGGGTTACATCAAATTACAACTTGTAACAATGTTGTAATCATTATAGCACGTCCACCTTTTAATTTCAATACCTTTCATATAATTTTCACCTTTGTATCATATTGCAAACTGTGCCTTTTATTGATTTATTGGCTTGTTTTACCCGTTTTAATTAATATTTTGCACAAAAAAAGCTGAATAACGGCGTTTTTGAAGAGTTTTTGTTTTTTTATAGAATAATTTTTTTATTTGCTAAACTCACCCCAACATTAACAGCTTTGTTATTTTTTGTGTAAATAATACATATAATAAATTTTTATATACAAAAAATCTTACAATTTAATTTTCTGTTAATCCATCAACATATAACAGGTTATTGCCTGTTATTTCATATATTCCCGGTGTAAGTTTTTTTTTCTCATTTTGAAATATCATTTTTTCAAAATCATTGCTGTCCATAAAAAAGTAAAACTTTGTCACAGTCGTTCCGTCAGAGAGTGTTTCCGCCTTTGAGTCAATATACGTTCCTTTGCAGGGAATATACCACAGAACTTCACCGCTTCCGTTATCATTGTAATAATCAGCAAGCCAGTAACCGGAAACAGAATCAGAAAAAGTATTTAATTTAAAAGAGCCACCTAATAATATGTCGTTGTTAAAAATATCTATTACATCCACATTAGCAGTAGAAAAAGCTTTCATATCAGGGACAACAATTTCACCTGCACCATTTATTACTATGGTAACATCGTATATATCATTATAGTAAGCTGTACCTCCGCCCGTGTATGTATCCTCGTCCAATTGGTTGTCCAAAGAAATCTCAACGGGAGCAGATGTGTATTTCTTTATTTCCTGATTATCTGCTACCTGATATATATCATTTGAACTGTACTGTAAAAACACATTGCCATTGACTACCGCTATCTCCTTTAAGTAATCATTGTAAGGTGCTGTATAGGTCATGTTAACAACTGTTCTCGTTTCTGCCGTCTTTATGTTGTACTCATATAATCTTACGGTGTTGATTGTTTCTCCGTTATTATTGTCAAAAAATTCTTCGTTGTCTGAGTAATAAATACAGTCCTTATTGAAAATGTCATAGGTAACAACATTATTCATAACACTATGGTATGTGTCTGTAAACTCATGGGAAATATCCGCAAGCATTTTATATTCATTGTTTTGTATATCAAAACACATCACTTCGTTATAATTCAAATAATACAGCTTATTATCAAGCAATATATCAAGGCTTATTTGTTCATATTCATAATCGACTATTCTTTTCATCGGAGAAACTGTCAGTTTATCCTTAGGTATATTATAAGCCATTAAATCCACAGTTGTCCCGTGTTCGTCTGTTGAAGCGTAAAACAACACATAGTCATCTGCAAGACGATATTCCATATCGGTTTTAAAGTACTTGGCAATAAGCTTGTTTTCTTCTGTTTCAAAATTATAGCAGTAAAGGCACACATCGTAAGCCGGATCAAACAGGGTATAAACCAGTGTCTTTCCCGATACTCCTATAAACTCGTTAAGCTCTTTGTCCACCTGAGAATACCAGTCCATAACCAATGACTTTTCCATTTTTGAAATTACCTTATCAGTTCCGTTAGGCGTAACGGCTTCTTCAATAGACATGACAACCTCGTCAGTATCAGTGTTTCCTGCGTTTTCACCGTTGCCTATAATCTCGAATACAGGGAACTCTGCCGCTTCATACGGATATATTTCAAGAAAACTATAATTTTCCTGTGCCGTAAGCTCTACCTTTAAGCCTTCAAGTACACAAAAATATGTGCCGCTGTCCTGAGAATAAACCAAATCCTCGGATATTTCAGCCATACCTGAAACATCAAGCATTGATGCGGAAACCATATCGCAAAAATCATTGAAATCGGTGAGCAGACTGTTGTCGGCACAGTAAACCCAAGCTTTGACAATATGTCCTGTTTCCTCAGTGACATCAATATTTACGCCTACAGTTTCAAAAAGTTCACCGCTGCTGAAATCTAAAGTATATTCCTCAACCTGAGAATACCATAAATCAGAAACTATACGCACCGGGTTTCTGAACATATCTTCAACCGTAACTCCAAGCTTTGCCTTGCTTTCTGCGTCCAGATTTGTACCTGTGTATTTTTCCACATATTTTATGTATTGCTGTTTCAGATTTCCCTGAAATTCAAACAGTGTTAAATCCGTGGTTGAGTAGCCTGTATAACTGTCTGTAATTACCCTTTTTTCTGTATAGTATCTTTCCAATGGCTCTACCGAATATTCTGAGCTTTTAAACTCAATTACAAAGCCCTCGTCCTCAGAGGTAAGCTTCAGCTGTTCTGTCCAGTAGGCTATGGCATTTTCGCTGATATCAGAAACAGCAATCTTCAGCAAAGCCTCCAAGCACTCATTTATGTTATCATCTGCGGAAAAATACAGACTCCAGTCACCGTACTTTGCTTCACATTTCAGCACTCTGTTTCCGGACAGATTAATTTGAAAATTATAATTTAAATCCTCATCAATCAAAAAACTGTCGGTAAAAGTGTTTTCCTCCGCAGCCGCAGTGTTCCATAATCTCACAAAATCAGAATAGGATATATATGTGTATTCTGACTGTACCTGTTCAGCCATAGTATCCTGCTGAGGAACATTGTTTATACCGTTTTCACTGTCGTCACAGCTCTTTCCGAGAAATATAATCAAGGCAATTACAGCAATAAAAACAACAATTATAATTAAGCTTTTCTTTTTTATTTTCCTTTTTTCCTCTTTTTCTAATGAATTATAAGAAAAAAGTTTATTAAAATAACCGTTTTTTTCTTTCTCTAAATCCACTCTTTCTCCACAGTTTCCGCAGAAAAGAGCATTTTCATTTAAAGGCTTTCCGCACTTTTTACAGCTTTTCACAGTCTTCACCCCTATTCCACTATTTACCACCGTATTTTCATTTATCTTTGTTTTTTACAGAAACGCCTATGCAAAGGAATACTACAGCCAAAATTAAAAACACAAACACTAATGCCGTAAAAATATTCGGAAGCATGAGCAATAATCCGTCATACTCTGACGGAAAAATTTCATAAACCGCCCTTGCTGGTCTGTTGCTTATTGCTATAGGAACACACATACCGCATATTAAAGTCAAAGCTATAAATACTCCGGACAAAATAAACCATATTCTATATTTCATAATAACCCCTTCTTTCTCTATCCCCTCAAAAATCCGAAATTCTGCATAAAGTCCTGTCTTGCTTTCTTCGGGTCTTTGCCGTTTATCTGAAATTTCAGTTCTTCTCCTGTTTTAAGCAAAAACTTAATTCCTGCTCCCGTTCCCTCTATAAAGGATAATTTGTAATCTGTAACGGAAACTATGTCTGAAAAAGGAAGGGATAAATAATCCTTTCCCGCAAGAGAAAGAACACCAAAAGCCGCCACATTTAAAGCTCCGGCTTTTTCCCAAATAAATCTTTTATTTGTTAAAATTATTCTCCCCGCCACACGCAGACCTTTCATTATCGTTCCCTGACGGCAGAAAAATATTGTTTCTCCCTCTTCAAGTTTAGTTTTTATGTTTGCCATATCCATAAAATTCACCCCTATTTAATTAATTAAGCCAATTATATCAGAAACAAAACGTTTCTGCAATAGTCATTTAGGAAACTTATCGTTTTATTTGTGGTATTACCCATCAAATTATTTGTATAATAACTTTTATACAGAGGTGAATCCAATGAAAAAAAGCCAGCACATATTGCCGCAAAGATTAAAGGAACTCCGTAAAAAAAACAATTTAAGCCAATATAAATTAGCCGAGGAACTTGGAGTATCAAGAGGTCTTTTAAGCAATTACGAGCAGGGAAGCAGAGAGCCGGATTTCAACACCCTCATGCTCATTGCCGATTATTACTGTGTTTCCATTGATTATCTTATGGGGATAACCAACGTAAAACAAAGATTTCTGAGTACGGAGGAACAAAATAAATATTATTCGATCTTTGAGGACATCACCGGTTTGGAAAAAGAAAGTCTTGATGAACTTCAAAAATATATCGACCTTTTAAAAATTAGAGATAATCTGCACCATGCCGAAAATAAAAAATTATCCGGCTTGACTTCGAAAAGAAATATTGAAGCAGGCTGATTTTATATATTAAATCTGCAACTCATACCATGTCAGTAAATGGTTTTTGATACCGCAAAGGGCAGACAATGGAAAAATTACCATTGTCCGCCCTTATTATAATTATTATAAATTAACAATACGCTAAGACTTTGCAGAAAAAAGTTTTCTTCCTATCAAATAACCCAAAAGACATACGGCGGCACCGCCCATTGCACCTGCCATATCTATCAGCACATCTTGAATTAAAGGTCCTCTGCCTGACAGTATTTGTATGCTTTCGTCCGCAACGGCAATCGCCAATGGAACGGAAATCATATTCCAAAGTTTTTGAATTTTATAAAACAATCCGCCGTTAAGCTTCTTTTTTGAAAAAACCACATTCAGAAAAAACATTTCCGCTCCCAATACCCCATACTCAATTATATGTGCCGATTTTCTTATATAGCTTACAACATAATCGAAAAAAGGTATTTCCGCAGGCACTACATTTTCAACAATCTTCTCCGTAATTGTGCTTTGCACCCCGGAAATAGGTTTCGGCAGAGCGGAATTAAACCATATAACAGCCACTGTAGCTATTGTAAGAATAATAAACGCCGTTTTCAGTTTTTCACTGCTGATTTTTCTATTAGCTTTACTCATATAATCACAACCGATTTTATTAAAATAACAACTACAATTATAACTGAAAACAGCAAAAAGTATACAAATACTTTTAAATTTAATTTTTTTACACTTATAAGTTAACTATATTTATCAGATGTGCAATTCCGGGAATTGACTGATTTTGACCGCTGGTAGTGGGACTTAACAAAGCACCTGTGGCGGCAACCAAAACATTGTTAAGTTCTTTCTTTTCCATACTTTTTAAAATATAAGAACACAGAACGGAAGCACAGCAGCCGCACCCGGAACCTCCCGCACAAACCTGTTTGTCCTCACAGTCAAAAATCATCGCACCGCAGTCCTTATGTCTGCCCTCTGTTTCATATCCGTCTTTTCTCAGAAGCTCTGCCAAAAGCTTACTGCCTACCGCTCCTAAATCTCCCGTAAATATCATGTCGTAATCCTGAGGAGTTGTTGAGGTATCACGGAAAAAAGCGGATATAGTATCTGCCGCAGCCGGAGCCATTGCCGCTCCCATGTTGTTTGCGTCTTTTATTCCCAAGTCCACAATTTTACCGGGGACTATATACGACACCGTCTGACCTGCCCCTGAAGGCTCCAGCAGACAGCCGCCTGCACCGGTAACAGTCCACTGTGCCGTGGGAGTGCGAAAGCCGCCGTATTCCAGGGGATATCTGTACTGTCTTTCAGCAGAACAAAAATGGGATGAGGTTACACACAGGCAGGCGGAAGCTCCTCCTGATTCTATTGCCGTCACGGCAGAAATAATTGACTGTATCATTGTAGAGCAGGCTCCGTACTGCCCCATATAGGGTATATTCATATCTTTCATTCCAAAGGCTGAGGCTGTACATTGATTAAGCAAATCTCCTGCAAAAATTAAATCAATGTCCTTGGCCTGTTTTTTGCTTTGATTTAAAACCATCTGTGCCACGGTTTTTTGCAGACGGCTTTCCGCTTTCTCCCATGTTGTTTCCCCCATATACATATCCAGAAACACCTTATGGAAATACTGACCTAAAGGTCCCTGCCCCTCTTTTTCTCCCACAGCAGATGCAAAATAAGTTATGGAAGGATTTTTTTCGGTTTTATAAGTTGAGTTGCCTATCTTTTTCAAAAAAACACCCCTTTTACAGATATTCTCTGCAAAAAGGGTGTTTTTATACCTGACAAATTATAGAGTTACTTTTATTACCATTTTTCCACGGTATAGCCCTTGTTTTCCAAAAGCTGAATAATACCGTCGTCGCCAAACATATGAGCCGCTCCCACAGCAAGGAAAACTGTCGCCCCGCCCTCGATATATCTCTCTGCGGCAAGAGCCATGTTCTCATTGCGTACTGTCAGCATTTTTTCGTTGTATTCGTCCAACAGCTCCTGAGCGTCCTCGGTAAGGAGTGAACTTGACACATCATTTTCGCTGTTAATAATACTTATTAATTGCTTTTCATCTCCCGTTACCCAGGCTTCATACATTGCATTTAATGACACATTGTACATATCGCTTGTGGTGGCAACAACAGAGCTTAAAAGAAATTCCTGCAACTCCGGCGAAAATGCTTTCAGCATATCCATCTGTATAGACATACTCTCTATATCGAGAATTTCAATATCGTTATTGTTTGCGTACTCAATCAAGCCTCTGTCCGCTCCGTACTCCACAGACAGGTCGCTGTTTTGCATATAAGCCTGATTTACAAACTGCTGCCACATAATAGGCATATAGTAATCCATCATCGCATTATAAAAACCGTTTTCTTCCAAAATCGTCTTTGCTTTTTCATAGACTTCACTGTCCACATGGTCCTGTATTGTGGTTCCGTCTGTATAAACGAAATTTTGATATTCTTCTATCATCGAAGCCATATCGCTTTCCGTTTCCGTAATATCAAATTCTACCGCCAAATAGTCGCAGACGTCCAAAACATCGGTAACTCTTTCCGGCAATTCTTTAATTCTTTCATCGCCCATGTGTATAGTACCCATAAGATAAAGACAGCCGCCCTCATCGTCGGTTACAACCCACATAAGAGGATTTGCGTCTGAGGTTTTCGTACCGCTGCCGCAGGCGGTAAAAGAAAACGCCATAACAACGGTCATAATTGCCGCTAAAATTCTGCTTTTTTTCATATATCTTCCCCCTTCGGTTATATGATGAAAAGTATAACACAAATTTTTAAAAATTAAAATATATTTTTAATTTTTTTATATTAATGAATATAGTTAAATTACATAATCTATAAAACTATAAAAAGCGGAACAAGCAAAGTTTTGCCGTTCCGCTCTTAAGTGATTTTATTTTTTCTTCTTTATTACCTTATTCTACTGTGCCTGACTTGATGAGCTTTCCGAAGATGACGGAGGCTCGGTAGGCTCGGTTGCCGGTGGTTCAGTTGTAGGAGGCTCGGTAGGTTCGGTTGTTGGTGGTTCTGTTGTAGGAGGCTCGGTAGGTTTTTGTGTTGTAGGCTCGGGCTCCGGCTCTGGTTCAGGCTCGGGCTCCGGAGTTGGGTCAGGTTCGTCATAGCCTGCTGCCCAATAACCTGTATCGTTAGGGTCCTTGGAAATAGGATAAGTTCCCTCCTGAACGCCCGGCTGTCCGCCCAAAGTACCGGGGTCTGCATACCAAACGCTGTGTGAACCGTCAAGCTTATATGATGAGCTTGGCAATGTTTCTCTGTCTATTTCCTTGCCGTCCTTAATGTAAATTCTGAATGCCTCAGTACCGTAGTAGCTTCCTGAGATTTCATAGTTATAGGAATATGTTACAATTCCGTCAAAGGACGGGTCTTTCCAGCCGTAGAAAGTAGCTGTAAGTGTTGTGCCTTCCATATAACATTCAAGATACATTGAATACTCCGTATTGTTTTGGAGTTTAAGGTCAAGGTTGCCCCAGTCGATAGTTGCGTCAAATCCTGTATAAACATACGGGGAAGCCCAATAGTGGTTGTATCTTTCAACTATACCTAAGTTTGCATAAAGAGCCGCATTGTAGATGGTACTGCTTGCCTGGCAAAGTCCACCGCCTACACCGCTTGTATACTCGCCGTTTGCAATAACTGTTGCAGGAACATATCCGTTTGACTCAAGATTACTGTTTCCTGTGGAATCGTTAAAGGACCAAATCTCTCCCGGCTCAATTATTGAACCGTTGCAGGCTGCAAGGGCAGTCGCCATGTTGTGGTTTGCGTTTGCTGTATTTGTGGAGGTAGTGGTAAAGGTTGAAATAGGCACCATATTTTCGGTAGCCTTTTCCTTTGTTATTTTCGGTTCAACGGCATTAGTTTTTGCCAAAACCTCGCCTTTCTCCTGCTGAGTCCACAAAAGCTCATTTACGCTTTTTATAACCTCGTCATAGTCAATTTCCTGACCGTCTGTGCCGCCGTCAAAGGTAAACTTTTCCTCATTATCAGCACCGGGGTTAAATCCTGTAACCTTAGCGTCCACCGGTTCTGTATTCAAAACCTTTGCCGCATTGTCAAGCTGAGCGGTCAAATTGTTATTTTTCTTTAAAGAAAGAGGAATTACATACTCAATCTGCTGTGTATTGCCGCTTTTATCAGTAGGAAGAACCTTATTTTCCTCTGTATACTTTGCGGCTGTAGCCAAAACGCCTTCGATATTTGCTTCAAACTCAAGTCCCTCAGACTTTAAGGTATAAGTTTTATCGTTTGCCTTGATTGTATATGTAAATTTAAAGTCATTACCCTTAACATAATTCTCAAGCTTCTTTCTTGCGTCGGAAACTTTCATATTGCCTATGCTCTCGCCGTTTACAAATATTCCCGAGGCAAGTACATAATTATCGCTTACGCCGTTAAGCTTTATATCCTCAACCTCCGCAGAAATTGCGTTGGTCATCACTTCATTTCCTCCGCTTACAAACAGAGAGTCCATTGTTCCGCTGAAAAACAGAAAACAAAAGACTGCCACAAGGACAACGCAGACTCCTGAAATTGCCGCAATCAAAATATTTTTCTTTGCACTTTCCTTTGGCATTTCGGAATCGTCCATATTTTGAATATAATTCTCCTGATCGGCAAACATTTCATCTGCCTCATCAAAGTCTTCCTCAGTAGTTATAAAATCATCGTAATCATTAGGAATCGGCTGTTCCTCGTTTTGTATATTTGCCGCTGCGGTTTCTTCGGAAATATTTATAATTTCTTCCCTGTTAACATTCACATTTTCATTATTGTTCTGCTGATTGTCATTAAAACCGTTTTTGTTATTCAAATCATTACCCCCTTGAATATTTACGGATTTTTCATATGTTTTCTCCCAATTACATTTATAATACAATATTTACAGAGAAAAATAAAGTAAAAACACAAAAAATTCAGATGTAATAAGTGACAAACTTAACATGGGAGTTTTAAAATATTTTGGTATTAAATTTTATAATAACAATTTTCTGCTTTTTCAAAAAATATATTAATTGCGTAATTATGGGGTTATATAATACTTTTTGTCAAAAAATGTAACATCTTACCTCATTTAGATAAGATTGTCAGGAAAAAGGAAAAAGAATATCTATTGCAAAAATCATGTTTATTGATTATAATATAGGTATATTTGAGTAAGCATATTTGACAATTTTTCGGATTGCAAAAATAGAGTAATGAGGCGAACACTAAGGCTTTGAACAGCTATAAAATTTTACGGAGGGAATTATGAGAGTTTTAATTCTCAGTGCTTCAACCGGAGGCGGCCATAAAACCGCGTCGGCAGCACTTAAAAATATCATTCTGGAAAAACAGCCGGACGCAACCGTTGAGATAGTAGACGCTATTGAGTACTGCGGTCATATTTATAACAAGACCATATCCGACGGTTATCAGTACATTGCAACAAAAGCACCAACAATTTACGGAAAAATGTATGTGTCTTCCGGCGAGGACACATGGGTAAATGCTTTTGTTACCAAGTTTAACAAACAGCTCAGCAAAAAGCTTTTGCCTTTATTTATTGATTTTAAGCCTGACATTATTGTTTGCTGTCACGCCTTTATAAGCGAAATGGTTTCCGCTTTGGTGGTAAACGGTCAGGTAACTGTTCCGGTAATAAGTATCATAACCGATTTTGCCGCCCACAAAACCTACATAAATAAGGGAATATCCGCCTATGTAGTTGCAAACGACGATATGATAGACGAGCTTATGACCGTTTACGGAGTTGAAAGGGAAAAAATCCATTCTCTGGGCATACCGATAAATTCCGTGTTCTATAAAAAGAAAGACAGAAAAGAAATCTTGGACGGAATTAAATTTAAAGACGGAATACCTACCATTTTAATTATGGCGGGAAGCTTCGGTGTTACGGATATTCTTAAAATTTACGAAAATCTTATAGAGCTTAACGATGAATTCCAAATTGTTGTAATCACCGGCAGAAACCGCAAGCTTTACGACGCCTTTGACAAGCTTGTAAACAAAAAGGAAGAAACCTTTGAAATTGACGACGAAGATAAATATCCGCCGGACAGCAAGCGTAAGAAGATGAAGGAATTTACAAACCAGTTAAAGGACGATTTATCTCTCAAAAAAATCAAATTTAAGAGAAGCACACATAAAACAAAGCCTACCGCTCTTTTCTATTTTATCAGCAACGTGGCAGACTATATGTCTGTAGCCGACCTTATAATAACAAAGCCCGGCGGTCTTACTGTTTCCGAAAGCCTGGCTTCGGGACTTCCCCTTGCTATTTTCAGTGCTTATCCGGGACAGGAAAAAGACAACGCCGAATTCCTTGTCCGCCACAATCTTGCCATTAATCTTGACAGGAAAAACGGTGCCGAGCAGATACATGACCTGCTTGCCCACCCGGAAAAGCTTGAACAGATGAAAGAAAACTGCAAAAAGCATTTTAAGGACCGCTCTGCAGAGCATATTTACGGTCTTATGCTTGACCTGATAGAAAAAAATAACAGGGAGGCACCGGTAAAAGCAGATGAAGAAAAGAAAATTTAAAATTTCGGGCAGACTTATCCTAAACCTTGCGGTTGCCGCCCTGTGTATTTGGATGATATTTTATTTTCTTTACAGCGAACAGGGACTTTACGACCTTCTTGCCTCTCCTCAGGGTATAAATAGCGGGTGGATTTTCGCCGCTCTGTTAAGCTACTGCACAAGTGTTTTTGCCGATGTTTTGGTAATTTACCTGTACATACACGACGAATACAAGCAGTTTAAGATACGCCATTCGGCACGTTCCGTTTTGCTTGGATTGTTCTGGTCGGCAATCACTCCGTCCTCCACGGGAGGCCAGCCAATGCAGGTTTACTATATGTCCAAGCATAAGGTTGATGTAGGTTATTCCTCCTCCCGTTTGCTTAACAGATTTTTGGTTTATCAGATAACCATGACTGTTATGACGGTTATAGCTGTAATATTAAAATTCAGCTATTTTCAGGAGCATATGGATACTCCAATACTCAGTACGCTGGTGACTATCGGATTTATCTCTCAAACCTTTATTACCCTTGTTTTTGTTTTTCTTGCTTTTTCAAAAAAGCTGACGGCTAAAGCCACAAGAGGCATTGCCGCCCTGCTTTGCAAGGTGAAGCTTGTTAAAGACAAGGAAAGGCTTAAAAAATCCCTGGAAACACAACTTGCAAAATTCCACACCGGAAACCGCATGATTTTTTCAAAGCCAAAGCTGGTGCTTGCCGCCACTCTTTTGACGGTGGTTCAGCTTATTGCCATGTTTATGGTTCCTTATTTTATATACAGAAGCTTCGGACTCAGTGAGGCTTCCCCCTTTGACATGGTGTGCAGTCAGGCTTTCGTAACACTTATCTCCGGTATGATACCGATTCCCGGAGCTTCGGGAGCGGCGGAGTTCAGCTTTACGGCACTTTTTGCCCTGTTCTTTACTCCGGCTACAATTAAAAGTGCAACTCTTATTTGGAGAATTATCACCTACTATCTGTCCATACTTGTTGGTGCTCCTTTTGCCTACATGACAAAAACCACCAAAAGGAACAAGCTTTTGGACGACCTTATAGCCGACGAGGAAGCCTTTGATTCACCTGAATCAGATGATGAGGAAGAGCTTTCCACATCGGAAGATGAAAAAGATGACAGCGTTGTTTCCGAAAAAATTCAGGAAGAAAGTCCGCTGTAAAACAAAAAATCAGCTTTTAATAATTTTAATAGCAACCGCCGAGATGTCGTCGTCGTGACCGTCGTTTCGGCGGTTTTCCGCACCGCTTATAACCTCTTTTGCAAGCTTCGAGGCGTGCCCCTCGTTCCAGCCTGCCAAAAGGTCCTCAATCCAGCTGTCATTTCCGAACAAAGCACCGTCGGACACCATAAGCACCCAGTCCCCTTCGGAAAGCTTCATTCTTTCCTTTGAAAATTTTACATTATTTAGAATTCCCACAGGAAGAGAGGGCATATCAAGCCTTATAACTCTTCCTTTTCTTTTTACATATGTGAGCGGAGCACCGGCTTTCATAAAATCAACCTCTCCGCTGAAAAGATTTACGGAAGTAACGTCAAGGGTCGCCAGAGATTCATCTTCCGATTTAATCATTACCGAGGAATTTACAATCTGCAAGGCACTGTCACAGGAAAGGCCCGAACGGCAAAGCTTTGTCATAACGCTTACCGCCATGTTTGAATCAACTGCGGCTCTTCCTCCCGTTCCCATGCCGTCGCTTAAAACCGCAATCATCTTTCCTGTTCCGTCCGTAAAGTAGCTTACACAGTCTCCGCAAAGGGTAGAATTTCCGCATATATGCTGACTTGTGCCAATCTGCACGTCAAATTCCGGAAGCTCGTTAAACACCGCTCTTATTCTGTCCTCGCAGGCACTGACGCAGGGAGTATCAAACCTACGCATACAGCTTCTTGAAACCTCTCTTAAAAGCCTTGCCCTGCTCAGTTCTTTCGGGTTTATTCCTGTCATTTCGATTTCCACCGTCATTTTTGAGTTTCCGTCTATTCTGCAGCTGCACTGCATAGGAACAATTCCCATACCCTCCACAGCCGCACAAACACGTGAGGCACTTTCGCAGTCGTAGTCGCATATATTGTCAAACTCCACGGAAAGGTCGTTTAAAATATTGCCAAGCCCTGAAAACTGGCCTGCCACCACGGACCTTATTTGAGTTATTCTCTTATCTGCCGCAAGGCTTGCGAGATAATCTCTGTAGTTTCTGTTTATGCTTTCCGCAAGCTCTTTATTTTTACAGCATTTTTTTACAAAAAGCTTTTCTATATCATCGGCGGTAACCTGACCTTTTTCTTTCAGCACAGGCGTCAGCCTGTTGAAGTCATCCTTAGTTACGTCCCCCTCTTTTTCAGTGCAGAATACTCTTAATCCGCAGCCCTGACAGGCTTGGGAGGAAGCTTTTTGGAATACTCCCTCAATTGACGGCGTATATATTCTTTGAAGTCTTTCGGAAACGCCTGTTACGCAGCTGCTGACTCCCTCCAAAGCTTTTGAGGCAAAGGAAAGCCGTGAAACCACGTTGTCCCTGAGTGCGTCCGCCATATGGCTGTCGATATCGTTGGAAAAAATTGAGGAAATAAAGCTTCCCGTACTTTTCGGAATTATCATAAACAGTCCAAAGGCACAGATAAATTCAAATATCATCATAAGCTCGGGTAGTCCTTCCCCGGCGGAAAGGGCTATAACCACCGCTGAAAGGGCAAAAGCCACTGCGGAACAGATTTTTCCCACCGGTGCAAAAAGTCCCGCCATAAGTCCCCCGAAAGCATATGCTCCGCTTATGTAAAAATCTCCTGTTTGTGAAAGGCTGAAAACCACGCCGAAAGCAGTTCCGCAGATACAGCCTCCGGAAACCGAGCCGTAGCGGGCAAAAACAAGAATAATCAGTATCGCTAAGGTTCTTGCCGGATAAAAACCGTTTAAGGAAATTGCACTTACCGACAAAAGCAAAATACAGCCTGAGATTACAAGCATTGCAAGCTCTGTGCTTGACCATGCAGTCACAGCCTTTTTTGACCTGACACTGTTTATTGTCTGCTTAAAGAAATAAGCCGCCGCCGACGCAATTATCGCCTCGGTGATACAGGCGGTAAAGCCTTCCATTGTTTCAGAACCTGCTGTTAAAAGCACAACTCCTGTTGCCGATATGGGAACAAAAGCAGCTAATGCAGGAAAAATCCTGGTTTGTGCAAGCTTTAGGTCATTTAGAACCCACCTTATTCCCCCAATGCCGATTACAACCGCCATATAGCGAAAGCTTTCTGCCGGAGAAGAAAAGGTATATCCCAGCAAAGAGCCAAAAAGAGAAACCGGAAGCACATTGTACGGAACTGCGGCACAAAAGGACGCTCCGAAGGGAGACAATCCCCCTAAAATTGTGCCGGAGGATACCACTGCGGAGGTGACAAGATATGCCGCCTTTAGAATAAGCCATTTCACCACCTTTGTTGTTTCCGAGTTGAATTTTGTTTTTCTGTTTAAAACAGCCTGCTTTGACATCTTCTTCACGTCCTTGATTCATTTTACTTGTCTCTTTTATCTTTTTAAGAGTGTAAATATATTATATAAACAGGTTGATAATTCTTTTGTCGCTGTCTGTATGGGTTATTTTCAAATCTTTTGTTCTATTTTGCTCCCTTTATTTTTTCTCCGTCGTCCATGGGGATAATTTAAAATTTATGCCATATGCGACAGCGAAACCGATTTTTAATTCTTTTCCCGATTATTATATTGTTAATTTTCTTTATAGGACTTAATATTTAATGTAAAATTTAGAATAAGGAAATAAATAAAATGATTTTTGAAAAAAATAATTACGGCAAAAGTATTGACAAACCGGTTAGATATTGTTATAATAATAAACGCTGAAACGATGAAGTGCACGAAAGTGCTTCATATATATCGCGGAGTGGAGCAGCTAGGTAGCTCGTCGGGCTCATAACCCGAAGGTCGTTGGTTCAAATCCAGCCTCCGCAACCAAAAATTATAAGGGGGAAAGTATAACTTTCCCCCTATAGGTCATACCACCTATCTTACTTAACACAGCGAACAGTCTTAACGCAGAAGCTTTTGCTACTTTCTTTGGTTGCACTATGGAACAAGTAGCTGTTGCAAATAAAAAGACAGGTATTAAAAGTAAGATGTAGTAACACTAATAGGTTCAAAAGGTTTGAGCATATTAGTGTTACTGCATTGGCGCCCAATTCTCACAACGCTTTCTTCACGGCACATCATCTTTTCGAAGTGTGTTCCCCACGATTGACATTGAGTGAGTGGCTCGCTGGACGAACCGTGTTTTGATAGTTTGGGTGGTTCATCGTCACGGCGAATGCTGATATGACTCAAGTATCCGTTGTGTCAGGCGTGAGGCAAGTGACAAAACACTTACCTTTTTATCAAGGTGCATCTTTAGAAACAGAAAAGCCTGCACCTCTGGCGTCAGAAAGTACAGGCTCAACAAATTTATCCTAGCACACTTTAGTGTGTGCAAAATCGGCTTCATAAGTCATGCTGAGTAGTGGTATACTCTCATGGCGCAAGGCTGTCAGTAACTGGTAATTATTGGCAGCCTGTGAGGCTTATTCGTGTTTCCATAGGTATATTATAAACCTTTTGGTAAAGATTGTCAACGATTTATTATAGAAATTCTGTATAATTTCTATAAAGCAAATATCCATGTTGACAATTTATTTTTAAAAGAATATAATATTACTGATGAGAATTGTTTCTATATAACTTGTACATACTTGATTTTATACAATATTTGTGAGGAGGTATTTGTATGGCTACTGAGTCTATTACAAAAAGTTTTTATGTAAAAGACAATAAAGCTTTTGAAAAACTAAAAAAAGAGCTTGAAAGCACCAAACACAAAAATGTAGTTGAATCTCCTTCTCTGAGTAAAGGTAGAAAAAAATTAGCCACATTTGTGTTTCGTTAAGCGAGTTAGATGAGAGAGTATCAAAAAAAGGTGATAAAAACCGATTAATTGATGCTCTCAATTCTTTTAGATGCTTTAAAGATACCGATATAGAAACATTCTTAAGAGAAAAGGCATTTGATTTTATTGAACGTGGTTGGTGTTCGGTATACCTTATTCTTGATGAAAATGAATTTGATTTAGGAAGAGTTAAAGTTGATGCCTATTTTACTTTGTCACATAAAGCAATTATTCCATACAATGCCTCTAATTCAAAAGTTAAAGATGCAAGTGGAAACATAAAAAAAGACACTGTTCACTTTGTTCTAATCGGTCAGCTTGGAAAATATCTTGAGAAAACTGACAACAATAGTGTTATTTCAGCAAATATAACTTCCGAAGAAATATTAAATTACGCTTTCGAGGTTATTTATTCGTCAAGTGCTTTAATTCCTTGCCGTTGTGTTCTTGTTGAATGTAGCGAAGACGAAAAAGTTCAAAAGGTGTATAGGGACTATGGTTTTAAGTTTTTTCAGCAAGACGGAAAACATTTTCAATACTATAAGCGGCTTTAAAACGTTAAGTGACTGTTACATAAACAAATTTTGTAACAGTCACTTTTTTATTTATACCAAATCTTTCTTTGTAATAAATACACCAAACTTCATATGTTATAACTCTGTCATTTCACAATTCTTCCGTCTTTGTCCTTGAACTCTCCGACAATCAACAAGCAAAGGTCGCTAATCCAGCCAAACCAGAAGAA
>CALWIW010000007.1 GCA_944380855.1 uncultured Clostridia bacterium
CTCCTCTTGTAGACAAGCAGGTAAAAATTGCATATGAAGTAACTGATGGCAAGGACACAAAGAGAACTGCTGATTTAACAGTTACAGTTCCCGGAAAAGTAACTGCTTCTTCCGAAGAGAACAATGCGAAGCCTGTTGTAATTCCTGAAATCGCCGAGTGGATAGGCTCGACAGGCGATATGACAATTACTGAAAGCAGTAAGGTTGTATATGCTGCAGAAGATTTGAAAGCAACAGCGGACTTATTTGCCGCAGATTACCTTGAAATTACAGGTATGAGCTTAGGAGTTCAGCTTGGAACAAAAGATGATGTTGCAGCAGGAGACTTCTATTTGGAGCTTGATGCAGAAGACACAATGACTCTTCGTGACGAAGGATATTATGTAAATATCGCCGACGGTGCGGCTTATGTAACAGCAAACACAACAACAGGTGCTCGCTGGGCGACAGTTACATTCCTCCAGATTCTCAAACAGAACGGTACAACAATTCCGCAGGGTGAGATGAGAGACTATCCTAAGTATGAAATCAGAGGATTTATGCTTGACGTGGGCAGACTTCCAATCGAAATGGAGACAATTTACGATGTTGCAAAGACAATGTCTTGGTACAAGCTCAATGACTTTGAACTTCATCTTAACGATAACCTTATTTTCCTTGAGGATTATGTAAATAAAGGACTTGACCCTCTTGACGCATATTCCGCATTCCGTATGGAAAGTGATATTACAAATGATGAAGGAGAAGGTATAACAGCATCTGACCTTTATTACACAAAGGACGAGTTTAGAAAGCTTATTACGGATTCAAGAGCAATAGGAGTAAATATTGTTCCTGAGTTCGACTTCCCGGCTCACTCACTCGCTGTTACATCCGTATTTGAGGAACTTGCAGTTGATTATATAAATCCGGGTAATAAGCGTTCTTATGCAGACCATTTTGACCTTTCAAATCCTGAGTCTACAGAGCTTATTAAGAGAATATGGGACGAATATTTGGAAGAAGAGAATCCTGTATTTGACGAACTGACAACAGTTAACGTTGGTGCTGACGAATATACATACAATAAGGAAGACTATAGAAGGTTTGCAGATACTATCCTTAAGTATATACAGCAGGAAAAGAACAGAACCGTAAGAATTTGGGGCAGCCTTTCAACTATATCAGGTACAACACCTGTATATTCTCAGGACGTTCAGATGTATATCTGGAACACAGGCTGGGCTAATCCTAAGGCTATGCTTGATCAGGGTTACGACCTTATCAACATAAATGACGGAAGCGTTTATATCGTTCCCGGTGCAAACTATTATTACGATTACCTAAATCCTACAAGTATTTATAACAATTGGAAGCCAAACGTAATTGGCGGAACTACTATTGCGGAAACAGAGGATCAGATGCTGGGCGGTGCTTATGCTCTTTGGAATGACCTTATTGACACAAGAGATAACGGTATTTATGAGTATGACAACTTTGACAGATTCTATAAACCTGTAGCTGCTTTCAGTGAGAAGCTTTGGGGTGAAGGAACAGAAAAGACTGCGGCTGAGCTTGCAGAAGCATTTGAAAAAACCTCAACAGCTCCTGGAACAAATCCTTACAATGAGGTAGAGACAACAGCTAATGACAAGGTGTTTGCTGAATACACATTTGATGACGGTACAGGAGCTGACGTAACAGGAAACGGATATAACCTTACAGATAATTCTGAGAATGTATCTTATACAGACATTTCTGAAGGTAACAAGGCGTTGACACTTAACGACGGTACAAGCTATGTTGAAACGCCTATTGAATATCTCCCTGTTGATACAGACCTTACAGTTAGAGTAAAGAGAACAAGCTATTCTGCTGATGAACAAATACTCTTTGAAAGCGAATATCAGCCAACAAACGGTGCAGGCAAATATGCAATTCAGGCTGTTCAGGCTGATACAGGAAAGGTTGGATTTGTAAGGGGTGCACGTACTTACACATTTGATTATAAACTTCCTGTAGGAGAGTGGGTAACTCTTACATTCAGAGGAGAACAGAATTTTGCAAGTCTCTATGTAAACGGTGAATTGGTTGACTCACTTGGTTCAACAGCAGGTCTTGCTATGAGAGCTACACTTTCATCGCCGTTCAACAGAATAGGAAGCAAGACAAACTCATTTATCGGTCTTGTTGATTATGTAAAGGCTGAAAATCTTAATGTGGCAGACGAGACTATTATTTCAAATGACAGCTTTACGGTTACTTGTGACAACCAGAATCCTGCTGCAGGATCAGAGGGTCCGATTTCCTATGCTTTCGATAATAACCTCAATACATTCTGGCATTCAAACTACACACCTTTTAAGGAACTTCCTGCAAATATTGAAATTCATGCTAATGAAGGTACAACCTTAGATGTTGGTGCTATTACCTATGTTCCAAGACAGTCGGGTGACAATGGTAATATTACATCTGCGGCATTCTATTACAAGAATACAGAAGCAGGAATAAATGAATGGACTGAAATCACTTCTGTAAACTGGGCGGCCGATTCTTCAACAAAGAAAGTTAACTTTGATTCATTAATTTCTGCTACTGATATTAAGATAACAGTTAAAGCAGGTAAGAATAATTTTGGCTCTGCTGCTGAGTTCTATCTCCACAATCAGATGGATCCAAGCAATACAGAGGCTCTTGTAAATGCAAAGGTGAATGCTGACGAAATGATTGCTAAGTATGTAAACCTCATGGATTACGAGAGGTTTGCCGAGGCCTATAATAAGGCAGCAGAGTTGCTTGAAAACGGTGGAACACAGGTTGAGTATGATGAAGCTGCAAAAGCTTTGGCTGCTCTCAACACAGTTGTAATCCGTGGCGGAGATATAAACGGAAACGGAAAAGTTACAGTTTCCGACGCAACAATAATTCAGCTTATACTTACTGAAAAAATTTCAGAGAATGGTGCGGAATACGAAAAATATGCAAATGTAAATCTTGATAGTTCTGTAACTATTCTTGACGCAACAGAGATACAAAAGTATATTTGCGGTATTATCGAGCTTTTCAGTACACCGGTGTAATTTCATTGATTTAATAATCTAATTTGATTAATTTAATACATGCACGGTAACTGAAATATAGTGTACCAAGTAATTGATGTCGCCGGGCATTTTGTCCGGCGGCATTTGCTTTTAAAAGGAGAATAAAATGAAAAAATTAATTTCACTGTTTTTGTGTGCGGCAATGGTGGTATCTGTTGCGTTATCAGGGGGAACAGTATCAGCACAAGAAGATATAAAATACACAGGTACTGTTGACAGTCTGAATGCAGTCACAGTAAATAATGAAGATATTACATATTCACAGGAATTCTTTACAGGAAATGTGGCTTTGGGAAAAACAGCTACCGCTTCCGGTTCTGAAAGCGATACATGGACGCCGGATAAAGCAGTTGACGGAAGTCAGGATACCCGCTGGGCGTCAGAAAGAGTATACAATACTCCTCCTGTAACAGATTTTCAGTGGATAGCATTGGATTTAGGAAATGAAGTTACGGATATTACGGAGATAAAGCTTTATTTTGATCAGCAAGCATGGTCAACTGATTTTAATATCGAAACTCGTGCTTCTGAAAGTGACGAATGGACAAAAGTAAAAAATGTTGTAACCGAGTCTGCCAATGAGCCGAACAAAGTCATAACAGTTACAGATGTTTCAAAACTTGACAGATACGTTCGTTTTTATTTTAATTCTTTAAATTCAAATGCGGCTTGGGGAACTATTTCTGTAAAGGAAATAGAAATCCTCGGAACGCAGACAACAGGCGGAGATTTGGAAGAATTTTTGGGGAATGTGGCGTTGGGAAAAACAGCTGCCGCTTCCGATTCTGAAAATACTACATGGACTCCGGATAAAACAGTAGACGGTGATACAGCTTCTGCCGATTCACGCTGGTCATCAGGAAGAACCATGTGGAATGACCCTGTTATACCACAGTGGCTTCAGCTTGATCTGAAAACAAACGTAACTGATATTACAGAAATCAAGGTTTATTTTAACGCTAAGGTTTGGGCTACAAAATATCAGATTCAAACCAGATCTTCTGTAAATGACGAGTGGAGAACCGTTAAGGATATATCAGTTGAATCAAGCGACGAAACAAATAAAATTGATACCTTTACTGATGTAAAGGAACTTGACAGATATGTTCGCTTTTATTTTACTGAAATCAATTCCAAAGCAATATGGGACGCTATTTCAGTTAAAGAAATCGAAATATACGGAACACAGCTTATTGACCCTAATATGCCGTCTTCTGCATCTGAAATTATGAACAAAATAACTTCTCTGCCGGCATTGACTGCGGATTCAGCTTCTATTGAGCTTCCGCAGGTACATGATAATTATAAAATATTTATTAAGGGCAGCGAAGTAAAAAATGTTATTAATCTTGACAATGAAGTTACACCTTATAATATCGGAAGCAGAGATGTAAATGTAATTTTAAGAGTGGAGAACAAGGAAAACCCCGAGGACTATGCTGAAAAGAGTTTTGCGGTAACTGTTCCTGACAAAACTTCCAAGTATCCTGATTTGTATCCTGAAATCCAGGGTGAACAGAACGCAGAGCCAAATGTTATACCGAGTATTCAGGAATGGTACGGATATACAGGAAACTTTGAGTTTGAAAACGGCTTAAAGGTAGTTTTGAACGACGCAGCGTCCCTTAATGCTTCAAAGGCGGCTGATAAGTTTAAGGACTTTGTAAGCAAAAAATATGGTTTTGATTTGAATATTGTAAATGGCGTTGACGGTGACGCAACGTCAAAAGATATTTATATTGAAACAATGTCAGATGATAAATATGACGTTGGCGAAGAAGGTTATCTTATAATAATCAACGACAACGGAATTAAAATCTATGCTTCCGGATACACAGGTGTTCATTATGCACTTATAACCTTAGAGCAGATTATGGTTATGAATGACGGTCTGATAATTCCAAAAGGAGTTATCAGAGATTATTCAAATTATGAAATAAGAGGTGCAATGATTGATATTGCACGTGCTCCGTACACCTATGAAATGCTTATAGGACTCATGGACGTGCTTTCATGGTACAAGATAAATGAAGTTCATTTCCATATTAACGACAATAAGCATGAACCGAACGGTGACGTTACAAGTTATGAGCATTGGAGAAATATTGAGGGATATTTCAGACTTGAAAGTGACACTTTCCCCAGCCTCACATCAACGGCAAAAACAAACGAATATTATAATAATGTAATGGGCGGAACACCTTCGTATACAAAAGAACAATGGAAAGAGCTTCAGCAGTATGCGGTTGCACTTGGTATAGACCCAATTACAGAGATTGATATGCCGGGACATTCTTTGGCACTTACAAAGTATGTTTATGAAAATTCGGAAGAAGCAGCGGCAGCAGGAATTACAGGTCCGGTAAACAGCACAAGAAACTGGGAGCTTCTTTCTTTGGAGGACGGAAGATTTAAAAACTCCTTGAAGATGGTTAAGCTTTTGTTTGATGAATATCTTGACGAAGAAGATCCTGTTTTCCTTTCCGATACAGTACACATAGGAATTGACGAATATTGGAATATACAGCAATCTGAAAGAGCGAATATGATAACTCTTATAGACGAAGTAAAGGCACTTTTGGAATCGAAAGGTAAAACAGTCCGCGTGTGGTCAGGTCTTGGTTCTTATACAGGTTCAAATATATCTGATTATAACGATATGGTAATGGACTGCTGGGCGACTTCATGGGACAGCCCTTTCCAAAGACTGAAAGACGGATTTAAGATAATAAATGTTGACCAGCCTTTGCTTTATAATAACCCTATGAGAGACGGCAAGGACGTTATTAATGTTGAGTGGATTTTTGAAAACTGGGATCCGACCGTATTTGCTGCCGGCAAGGTTACAAAGGGCGACCCGGGACTTTTAGGAGCAAAAACTGCAACATGGGCAGACGTTAATTATATGGGAGTTACTGAGAAAGACTGCTATGAAAGAATAGTAAGATCCGCTGCTGTTCTCAGTGAAAAAACCTGGGGCGGAGTAAGAAGTTCTGATACATATGAAAATTACGAATTGACTTTCTCAAAGCTTTTTAATCAGCTTCCTGATAATTACGCAACAAAGAACATAGAAAATTCTTTGGGAGAGCTTGTGGCTTATTATGATTTCAGTAACGGTGAAGCAGTTGATATGTCAGGTTCAGGCAATGACGGCATTGTTGCAAATCCCGGTGAGATTGCTGACGGTATGATGACATTTAACGGCAATACAACTGTAAAGACCGGAGTTGAGTCACTTTCTTATCCATACACTGTATCATTTGATATTCAGTTAGATGAGGGAAATACTGACGACACAGATATATTTATAGGTACCGGAACAGACGGAAGACTTTACGTTAAAGCTGACGGCACAATAGGACTTAACAGAAACTATTTTGAGCAGACCTTTGGTTATAAGCTTCCCCTTAACGAGAAACACAATATAACTGTTGTTGGAACACATCAGGCAACAAAATTATATGTTGACGGCGTGCTTATCAAGCATTTGGGAAGAGTTGACGGAAGCGAAACAAACTACGATAATCCTGCTTCCACCTTTGTATTCCCATTCAATGAAATAGGTACAAACTTCCACGGAAAAATCGGAAATGTTGCGGCTTATACAAAAGCTTTGTCTGCACAGGAGATTGCAGCACTTGCAAAGGGAGAAATGCTTACCAAGGTTAATGTTGCTCAGAATAAGGGTGTTGCCGGAGACGGACAGACAATTGGAATGGGCAATGACGGAGCAGACTGGAAGAAGATAAGAGTAGGCTGGAAAGCTACTGACGGTGAAGGTTTTGCTCTTGACGGTGGCAACGGTGTTGCGGTTTCCGAGCGTGATTCTTTCTTTGAGGGTAATTACAATGAAGCTTTCTTGACAGTTGACCTTTGGGAAGAATATTCAATTGATGAAATAGTTTTGCAGTGGGATAGAACTCCGGGTTCATATACAATTAAGGTTTCAAATGACGGAGAAAGCTGGATGGATGTAAAGACAGTTACACATACGTCCGCATCAAAGGCAGAAGATGTTATAAAGATTTCAGAGCTTGGCAGCAGCGATATATCAAATAATAAGTACCGCTATGTAAAAATGCAGAGCAATTCTCTTTACAACGGAACAACCTTTAAGCTTAGAGAATTCATGGTTTACAATTACACTGATAAGGCTGAGCTTGAAAGTCTGTATGCAGAGCTTGATAAGCTTATGACAGATAATAATCTTGATATAGGCGATGTTAACTCTAACGAGATTGCAAAATGTTGGCTGACAGTTGGCGGTGTTCTCAAAAATCAGCTTGCTACAGAGAATGAAATTTCTAAGGCAACAGCATACGCAAAAGATGTTATTGCAGGAATTGAATCCCCTGCATTTGAAAAGGGCGATGTTAACCACGACAATCGTATCACTATTTTAGACGCCACTCTTATTCAAAAGTTTATTGTAAAGATTGATGTAAGTTCAGAGTTTTTTGAAAGTGAAGCTGATATGAATGGTGACAATAAGATAACCATATTTGACGCAACGCTAATTCAAGTTGCTTTGGCAAAAAGTTAACTAAACAACAGTAAAAACGGATAGTTTTTCAACGGGTATCTTTAAGATGCCCGTTGTTTTTTAGGTGTATAGCAAATGTTGGGGCAAAAATTTTGGGATTCCAAAGGGACTACTGTCCCTTTGGCAGGCGGTTTGGAGGACGGCGTCCTCCAAGGTCTTAAAATACAGTAAAAATGCAGGAGTGAGTAAAAAACAGTCCGGTGAACTGTTTTTTTGTCGTGAACCCACGTCTGTGTTCACGATAACTCTTTACTTTATCTCAATTTTACTTTTTACACAACTATTGGCAAAGAACCGTTTTTAGTTTGTGTTTGTGATAATTTTAAATAAATTTATATCATTCTTTTTAGGAAACACAACAGACCCGCTCCGTGATATAATCTATATAATTTCCGTCTTGGCAGTGGTTTTAATAACACAACATATTGTGACAAATTATTCGAATTGTACATTTTGTTGTGATTGCGGTTTGGGAAAATTTTAAAAACTACACAGTTTTGATTATTAAAAACCGTCAAATTTACCATTGACTAAAACGGATATATGGGCTATACTTATCAAGCTGGCATTTTAACACTATATAGTGTTAAAATATAGTAATATCACAAATTGTTGTAAGTCGTAATAGTACTTAATAGAAAGGAAGCGGAAAAATGATAAAAAATATCATAAAAAGGGATGGCAGATCCGTTCCCTTCGATATAGAAAAGATATCGCAGGCTATTTACAAAGCAGCCCAGGCAATCGGCGGAAACGATTACGAGGCGGCAAAGGAGCTTGCTTTGCAGGTTTGCGATTATTTGGAAAACACAGAGCATCAGACAGAGCCAACTGTTGAACACGTTCAGGATACAGTAGAAAAGGTTCTTATTGAAAACGGTCACGCAAGAACGGCTAAAGAATACATTCTCTATCGTTCCGAAAGAACAAGAATAAGAGAAATGAACACCAAGCTTATGAAAATCTATGAGGATTTGACATTTAAGCCTGCCGAGGATAACGATATTAAACGTGAAAACGCCAATATTGACGGCGATACGGCAATGGGTACAATGCTTAAATATGGCTCAGAAGGTGCAAAGCAGTTCTATGAGATGTATATTTTGAACCCGAAGCACGCAAAAGCTCACAGAAACGGCGATATACATATCCATGACCTTGATTTTCTTACACTTACTACCACTTGCTGTCAAATTGACTTATTAAAGCTTTTCAACGGTGGTTTCTGCACAGGACACGGTTATCTCCGTGAACCCAATGATATAGTTTCATATTCTGCACTGGCTTGTATTGCTATTCAGTCAAACCAAAACGACCAGCACGGCGGTCAGAGTATTCCTAACTTTGATTATGGTATGGCAAAGGGCGTTGCAAAGACATACAGAAGAATTTACAGACAAAATCTTGCACGTGGAATAGAACTTCTTTGTGAAGATGATGACGCTGTAAATACCGGCAAGGAGATTTGCGACAAGGCAGAGGAAATCAGCGGACAGTGGCCAAAGCTTGAGGACGGCAAGGCGTATATGGACGAAGAGATTAAAATTCTCACAGAAAAATACGGCGAAAAACTTGCAGGAAAGCTTCAAAGATTTGCTTTCAGACACGCAGAAAAAGAGACAGACAGAGCCTGCTATCAGGCTATGGAAGCCCTTGTGCACAACCTCAACACCATGCACAGCCGTGCAGGTGCACAGATTCCGTTCAGCTCATTGAATTACGGTACAGATACTTCTCCTGAGGGCAGAATGGTTATGAAAAATGTTTTGCTTGCTACCGAGGCCGGTCTTGGCAACGGGGAAACACCAATTTTCCCGATACATATTTTCAAGGTTAAAGAGGGAGTAAACTTTAATCCGGGAGATCCAAACTACGATTTGTTTAAGCTGGCTTGCAGAGTTTCCGCAAAGCGTTTGTTCCCGAACTTCTCTTTCCTTGACGCACCATTCAACCTCCAGTATTACAAAGAGGGACATCCGGAAACCGAATGTGCATATATGGGCTGCCGAACAAGGGTTATTGCAAACCATTATGACCCAACAAGAGAGATTGTAAACGGCAGAGGAAATTTAAGCTTTACATCAATAAATCTTCCCAGACTTGCAATTCTTTCAAATAAGAACATAGACTTTTTCTTCGAGCAGCTTGACAGAATGATTGATTTGGTTATTGAACAGCTTCTCGCAAGATTTGAAATCCAGTGTCAAAAGCTTGTAAAGAACTATCCTTTCCTTATGGGACAGGGAGTTTGGATAGACAGCGAAAAGCTCAATCCTAACGATTCAGTACGTGAGGTTTTAAAGCACGGAACACTTACCTGCGGATTTATAGGACTTGCCGAGTGTCTTAAAGCTCTTACAGGCAAGCATCACGGCGAAAGCATGGAGTCACAGCGTTTAGGTCTTGAGATTGTAGGATATATGAGAAAAAGAATGAATCAGGCTTGCGAAGAGTACAACCTCAATTTCTCTCTTATCGCAACACCGGCTGAGGGACTTTCAGGCAGATTTGTAAGAATGGACAGAGAGCGTTTCGGTTCTATCCCCGGAGTTACTGACAGAGATTACTATACAAACTCTTTCCATGTTCCTGTATATTACAATATTTCAGCCTTTGAGAAAATTAAAATAGAAGCACCGTATCATAACCTTACAAACGGCGGTCACATCTCATATATAGAGCTTGACGGCGACCCGACGGAAAACCTTGAAGCATTCGAGCAGGTTATCAGATATATGAAAGAATGCGGTATAGGTTACGGTTCTGTTAACCATCCGGTTGACCGTGACCCTGTTTGCGGACACACAGGTATTATCGGTGAAACTTGTCCTCATTGCGGCAGAAAAGAAGGCGACAGCGGTATAGGATTTGAGAGAATAAGAAGAATTACAGGTTACCTTGTAGGAACTGTAGACCGCTTTAACAATGCTAAAAAGGCAGAGGTTAATGACAGAGTAAAACATAGCTTGGGAACCTGCGAATGTGCCGAGGAGATTGGCTGATTATGAGTGACAAACAGCACACTTTAAGGCTTGCAGGAGTTATAAGAGAGTCAATAGTGGACGGTCCGGGAATAAGAATGACAATTTTTGTTCAGGGCTGTCCCCATCACTGCAAGGGCTGTCACAATGCAAAGACATGGGATTTCGATGGCGGTTATGACGCACAGCCTGAAAGGCTTATTGAAGAGGCAAAAAAAGACCCTCTTCTAAAAGGCCTTACCTTTTCAGGCGGCGAGCCTTTCTGTCAGGCGGAAGCACTTTCTTATCTCGGTAAGCTTGCTCACGAAGCGGGTCTTGACGTTTTTACATATACAGGATATACCTTTGAAGAACTTTTAGAGGGGTCAAAGGAAAATACACAGTGGCTTAAGCTTTTAAATGAAAGCGACTATCTTGTGGACGGACCTTTCATTCTGGAACAAAAAAATATTTTGCTTCGTTTCAGAGGAAGCAAAAATCAGAGAATTCTGGAAGTTAAAAAATCCCTTGAAGAGGGAAGAGCGGTTATTTCTGAGGAATATAATAAATGATATTTTTTAAAGGTCGAGTTTTATGCCCGGCCTTTTTTGTTCACTCCTGTGTTTTTTTGCAGCATTTTAAGACCTTGTAGGACGCTGTCCTCCAAACCACCTGCCAAAGGGACGTGGTCCCTTTGGAATCCCCCGATTTTCCTAAAACATTTGATATACAGCCGGATTGATATTAATACTGCTTGACTGATGACAGCGGAAAAAAGCAATATGTAAAAAAGCCTTGACTTAACTATACTTTAAATGTAGAATAATACAGATATAAAAAATAAAGGGATTGAGAAAATTGGCAGCGTCATATGTTTTAAGAATACTGAAAGGTGCAAGCTTTTCAAGAATGTCTAAGGTTATTGACAAGGTTAAGGAAAAAAGCGGTAAAAACAAGGTTTCTATCTTTTTTGATATGGTCAACTGTTCTATAAGATACGGTGCGGGATATTATGATTATCTTCTTTCAGAGTATTATAATATGAATAGTGCAGAAAGAAAAACATATATGACCCGTGTTAAAAATAAAAATCTTATTATGAGCCTCAACGACCAAAACTTTTCCTATATTTTTGACCAGAAAAATGTCTTTGATGAAAAGTTCAAGGATTTTCTCGGCAGAGAGGTTTTGGATATTGCAAAAATTGATTTTGAAAGATTTAAAGAGTTTGTGAATGGAAAGGAAAGCTTTTTTGCAAAGCCGTATATAGGAGAAAGCGGAAAAGGTATTGAAAAACTCCATGTGGCTGACTTTAAAGCTGTTGAAGAGCTTTACAAGTATGTGACAAACAAAGAGAAAAACTTTGGAGTTATTGAAGAGGTAATAGTTCAGCACCCTGACGCCGCAAAAATTTACCCGCCGTCACTGAACTGCCTGAGGATTGTTACCCTTGTAAAGGACAATGTTCCGCACATTGTTTATGCTGTATTCAAAACAGGAAACAACGGAAATGTGGTTGATAACCTTGAAAGCGGAGGACTTGCCGCAAAATTTGATATGGAAAAAGGCGAAATCTGCGGTCAGGGTCATATGTCATCAATGGAGAAATACGACGTTCACCCTTATACCGGTATACCGTTTAAAGGTTATAAGCTTCCTTATCTTAAAGAAATAAAGGAAATGGTATTTAAGGCTGCTTTGGTTGTGCCGGAGATTAAATATGTAGGCTGGGATGTCTGCATAACGGAAAACGGTCCTGCAATCATCGAGGGCAACGATTACCCCGGTTATGATTTTCCTCAGTATTATGATGACGGAACACCGAGAGTCGGCCTTTTGAAAAGAATTCAGGAGATTTTACCTGATTTCAAATGATTTTTATCTCTTATAAATTATGAGCGGATACTGCAAATCAGTACCCGCTCAATTTTATATGATTATTCCAATATTACTCATTTGTTTCCTCGGGATTCAAATATGCTTTCAAACCTTTCTCTGTCATATTCCAAAAGACCGGATATAGGGTCGGATATTGTTACAGTATCCTCTGAATATCCGATAAGCACAGCACCGTGGTCGTTGACGCTCCAGTCCACATATTCCCCCGATTCTGTATACCAGCCGTTTACCTCTCCTCTGTATACCATGGAAACAGTAACCCATACAACTACAGGTGTATCTTCACTGACAAGCTGATAAAGCTCTTCAGGGGTTGAGCCTGTTATGTCTTTGGCACGCATGGAACTGCCCTGGTCTTCAAGGTAATCATCTGCGGCGGTCACTATAGCTCCCGTTCCGCATATGTAGCCGCCGGGAGTAAAGGGATCTCCCACAAAGTAATTGTTTAAGTCGGGTCCGTAAAGATTCCCGTCGCTGCCGTAATAAAAATATGATGAAGCGATTGGAAGATATTCGGAAGCCATGGTGATTTTATCTGCGGAAAATCCGTAATAATTTAACACCATTGTCAAAGCGGTTATCTCACAGCCTGTGGGAAGCTCCGGCAATTGGCCGACAATGTTGAAGTCACTTATAACATGGGAATTATTGCTTTCTGTTGTTTCTTCTGTAATTGCATTATTAAAGGAGTCATTGTTGTCTGTATTTTCTTGATTGTATAAATCAGTCGGAACACTTTCGGTTTCACCGCTGTTAAAAGATGTACTGCTGTCAGTATTGTCTGTGTTTTTATCTCCGAAAAACACGAAATAATTGAAAATTAACATACTGTCGATAATTACAAACAGAAACGAAAGGGTTTTGATATTTTGTAAACGCCTGAGACGGCGGCGGTTTTCTCTCATTCAGTTACACCTCGCTAACATTATTTATATACACGTATTTAAACAATAGATTTTGTTAATAAAGATACATATTATTTTAATAAAAATCACCTTACAAAGTTTAAAGATAGCTTGATTATAATATACAATATCTATAATATAAAATGCAAGAGAAATTTATCGCTTAATGGGAAAAACAATAAAAATAGTACTTGAATTTGTTTTTGATATATGGTAAAATACAACGTATGAATGTTAAAGTATGCTTTGTTTGTTCATAGAACGACAGCAAAGTATAATTTGAATTGAAAGGACGAAAATAAATGTCAGGTTTGGAAATTGCTTTCGGAGCCATCCTTATAGTTTTTGCGATTATTATGATTATCGTAATAATTCTTCAGGAAGGCAACCAGCAGGGTATCGGCGTTGTTACAGGCGGTGCTGATTCTTTCTTCTCAAAGAATAAGGCTCGTTCAATAGACGCTTTCCTTTCACGCTGGACAAAGATTATTGCAATCGGCTTTGTTGTTTTTGTTGTTGCACTTAACGTATTTATGTTCTTTGCAAAATAATTACAAGGTATTATTGCCGTAAGAAAAGCATAAAATTAACCGTCGGATATCCGGCGGTTAATTTTATGCTTTTTTAATGGAGGAGAGTATATGAATACGGCTGTTGTAGTTATGATTTTGCTTTGCACAGTGGTTGCTTTTGGTATTGCCAATGCTCTGAGCGGAAAAAGAAAGCCTTTGAAAACAGGTTTTTTATATGTGTTTTTGGGAATAATTTCTTTAATAGCCGTTAATGCTTCTTCAGCTTATACCGGTATAAATGTTCCTATAAGCTGTTATTCGATTTTGGTGTCCGGAATAGGAGGAATTCCGGGAACTGTGCTGCTTTCTGTTTTGCAGTTTGTTATCGTATAAGCTGTAAAAGTATCGAAAAGATTACAACAGGCCCCCGATGTTGTTAAGAGCTTCCTCAATTAAATCCTTGTTCCTTGTCATAAGTGCTACCATCACCTTATAGACGGTTTCAGGACTTTTGTGGAAATTTTTTCTTACTACCCTAGCTTGGTTTATATCGGGGACATAAAGCTGAAAGCTCATTAAATTCATATCTCCTCCTGATATTGAGCAGTTTACGTAACAACCGTTTTCAGCAGGAGTAATTGTAACCTTATTTTCTTTTTCAATCCTTTGTTTTTCCAAAAGTTCAAGAGTACAGGCATATGCTTTTTCTTTAACTGAATAGGCAAGGGTGTTTTCCAATTGGTCAGCCACCATTTTACCGTCACTGGTCAGCTCAAAGAGATTTTTGTCGCTGTCGCATTTTTTCAGGTTTTTAAGATTTACCAAGTCGTCAAAACAAGAGCAAGCCTCGAAATAGTTTGCCAGTGCTTTTTCCAAAATAGCATTTACAACAATTTCTTTGCTTAATGGTTTGTTGACTGCACGAAAAATGTAGCAAATCAGCATTTTAATCTCTGTTTTTGTTCTCATGCCACCGGGAATAATACCCTCGTCAAAGGTGTCAAAAATATTATTCTGCGTCAAATATATCACCTCATAACCTGTATACTATTGTAATTATATCATATATTTTTTGTTTTTGGTAGGCTATTTTTAAATTACTTGACTATTTTGATAGTTTATGATATCTTATGGGTTAAGAAGGGAGGCACTTTTATGGAATATATGCCGTATATTTGGATTGGGATTGCCGTATTGATGGGTATAATCGAAGCTTCTACAGTACAAATGGTTTCAATTTGGTTTGTATTGGGTAGTTTGGCTGCGTCGGTTAGCTGTATTTTTACAGATAATATATACATACAGATATCGGTTTTCTTGATTGTTTCCTTTGCAAGTCTTATTGCCACAAGGCCGTTTGTAAAGAAGTTAACAAAGTTTGGTAAAATAAAAACCAACCTTGATTCTACCGTGGGAAAAACTGCCGTTGTCACAAGTGATATCGACAATAGAAAAAGCCAGGGAGCGGTATCGGTAGGAGGAAAAATCTGGACAGCACGTTCTGCAGACGGAAAGCTTATACCTAAGGACAGCAATGTTAAGGTTGTTTCCATTGAAGGAGTTAAGCTTATTGTGGAAATAATATAAATTATTTAAATGATATGGAGGAGTAAAACTATGGAATTTTTTGAAGAGGTATTACCTAACATGATGGGATTTTTAATCCCCGCAATTATTGTTCTCATATTGATTATAGTAGTTGTAAGAAATATTAGGATTGTTCCTCAGGCTCATGCATATGTAATTGAGCGTCTGGGTGCATATTACACTACATGGGGAACAGGCTTGCATATTAAGATACCGATTGTTGACAGGGTACACCAGAATGTTACTTTGAAAGAACAGGTTGTTGACTTTCCGCCTCAGCCGGTTATTACAAGAGATAACGTAACAATGCAGATTGACACTGTTGTGTATTTTGAAATTACAGACCCGAAGCTTTACTGCTACGGTGTTGAAAGACCTATCAGTGCTATTGAGAATCTCACAGCAACAACATTGAGAAATATTATCGGTGACTTGGAGCTTGACAGTACATTAACATCAAGAGATACAATCAATGATAAAATCAGAATAATCCTTGATGAGGCAACAGACGCATGGGGTATCAAGGTTATCCGTGTTGAACTTAAAAACATTCTTCCGCCAAGAGAAATTCAGGACGCTATGGAAAAGCAGATGAAAGCAGAGCGTGAAAGACGTGCAAGAATTCTCGACGCAGAGGGAGAGAAGAGAAGCCAGATTCTTGTTGCCGAGGGTATGAAGGAGTCTGCAATTCTTAAGGCTGACGCTATCAGAGAATCTAAAATCAGAGAAGCTGCCGGTGAAGCTGAGGCTATACTTACAGTACAAAAGGCTTACGCAGACGCCTTGAAAATGCTCAACGAGGCAAACCCAACTGAAAAGGTTATTACCCTTAAAAGCCTTGAAGCTTTCCAGAAAGCCGCAGACGGCAAGGCTACAAAAATTATTATTCCTTCAGAAATTCAGGGTATTGCAGGACTTGCCACTTCTCTCAAGGAAGTATGGAACAACGACGTGCCGGCTTCAAAATAAGAAATCGTTTTTTCGGTAAATATACCAAAAATGCAGTAAAAAATCATTTTTTGGCGGTATGTCTATTGAATTTTAATTTGATTTAACTTATAATAAAATATAAGTAATGTTGTATGCTAAGGCTACGGTTTACCGTAGCCTTTTGCTTTAATGGCATACGTTTTCAGATTTAGAACGAAGGAGAGAATGATATGAGAAAAGTTGCAGTAATCATGGGAAGTGACAGCGATTTCGGTGTTGTTTCAAAGGCTGTAAAGAAATTAAAGGAATTCGGCGTACCCTATGAGGTTCATGTTATGAGTGCTCACCGTACACCTGTTCAGGCAGCCGAGTTTGCTTCAAAGGCAAAAGATAACGGCTTCGGAGTTATCATTGCGGCGGCAGGAATGGCGGCTCATCTTGGAGGTGTGCTTGCGGCACATACAACTCTTCCTGTTATCGGTATTCCGGTGAAATCAGCAAACTTTGACGGATTGGACGCTTTGCTTGCTACTGTACAAATGCCTACAGGTATTCCTGTTGCCACAGTTGCGGTTGACGGTGCGGGAAACGCAGGTATTTTGGCTGTTCAAATCCTTGCATTAAGTGACGAGGAATTAGCTTCAAAGCTTGAAAATATGAAAAAGACAATGGAGCAGGAAGTTTTGGCAAAGGACGAAGCTTTGCAGGAAAAGGTTGCTCAGTTATAATTTGTAAACAGTATATACTCAACTATATAAAAAATAAAAAACGGGAGTGTTTCGGATGAAAAGTTTTTCTGAAAGCTATAAGGCGGCAGGCGTTGACGTAACCGCCGGTTATAAAGCTGTAGAACTTATGAAAAAGCACGTTGCAAGAACAACAACTGAGGGTGTTGTTTCAGGCATAGGCGGATTCGGCGGACTTTTTAAGCCTGATATTGCAGGCATGGAAGAGCCAATTCTTGTAAGCGGTACAGACGGTGTAGGTACAAAGCTTAAGCTGGCTTTTTTGCTCAATAAGCATGATACAATAGGTATTGACGCGGTGGCAATGTGCGTAAATGATGTTGTATGCTGCGGTGCAAAGCCTTTGTTTTTCCTTGACTATGTGGCAGTGGGCAAGAATGTTCCTGAGAGAGTTGCCGAGATAGTTTCAGGTATTGCAGACGGCTGTGTTCAGTCAGGCTGTGCGTTGGTAGGCGGTGAAACAGCGGAAATGCCCGGCTTTTATCCTGTTGACGAATACGACGTTGCAGGTTTCTGTGTTGGTATGGTTGACAAGAAAAAGATTATCGACGGAAGCAGACTTGAAAAAGGCGATGTGCTTATCGGTATTGCTTCTTCCGGCGTTCACTCCAACGGTTTTTCCCTTGTAAGAAAGGTTTTCGACATTAACGAGGAAACAATTAACAATACATACGAGGAGCTTTCAAAGCCTTTGGGCGAAACTCTCCTGACAGCTACAAAGATATATGTTAAGGCTGTTTTAAATCTTATTGAAAACATTGACGTTAAGGCAATTTCCCACATAACAGGCGGCGGTTTCTACGAGAATATTCCAAGAATGATGAAAGAGGGACTTACCGCAAGAATTAAAAAGGACGCAGTTCCGGTGCTTCCTATCTTTAAGGTAATTCAAAGAGTCGGAAATATTCCTGAAAGAGATATGTTCAATACATTCAACATGGGTATCGGAATGATTGCCGCTGTTCCTGCCTGTCAGGCTGATAAGGCTGTTGAAATTCTCAATAATATCGGTGAGACAGCTGTTATTCTCGGTGAGGTTGTAGAGGGCAGTGACGGAGTGGTGCTTGAATAATGAAAAATATTGTGGTTTTGGTGTCCGGAGGCGGTACTAATCTTCAGGCACTTATTGACGCTTCCGAGAGAGGCGAGATTGAAAACGGCAGAATTTCCTGCGTTGTTTCCTCAAACCCCAATGCATACGCAATAGAAAGGGCTAAGAAACACGGAATTGACTATGCCGTAATCAGACGCAAGGATTATGAAAGCCTTGAATCCTATGACGAAGCACTTACCGCTTTGCTTTTGGAAAAGAAGGCGGATTTGGTTGTGCTTGCGGGATTTATGACAATTCTCGGCGGCAAGGTTATAAAACAGTTTGAAAACAGAATGATAAATATACACCCGTCCCTTATTCCAAGCTTTTGCGGTGCAGGCTTTTACGGTTTAAAGGTTCACGAAGCAGCCCTGGCAAGGGGAGTTAAGGTGACGGGAGCTACCGTGCATTTTGTAAACGAGATTTGCGACGGAGGTCCTATAATTCTGCAAAAGGCAGTTGAGATTGCAGACAATGATATTGCTGAAACCTTGCAGAAAAAGGTAATGGAACAAGCTGAATGGAAGATACTTCCAAAGGCTGTGTCACTGTTTTGCAGTGATAAAATCTCTGTGCAGGGCGGCAGAACAATAATTAAGGATTGAGGAGGAAATAAAATGGTACCAGTATCAGCTGAAAAATATTTAAGTGCAAACCCATATCCAGGCAGAGGAATTATGCTCGGTAAAAGTGCAGACGGCAAAAAGGCGGTTATAGCTTATTTTATTATGGGCAGAAGTGAGAACAGCAGAAACAGAGTTTTTGTTGAGGATAAAGACGGTATTCGCACACAGGCTTTTGATGAGAGCAAGCTTGTTGACCCATCGCTTATTATCTATGCTCCCGTAAGAGTTTTGGGAAACAAGACTATAGTTACAAACGGCGACCAGACAGATACAATCTATGAGCTTATGAATCAGCAGCAAACTTTTGAGCAGTCCTTGAGAACCCGTGAGTTTGAGCCTGATGCTCCAAACTACACACCGAGAATATCAGGTATTGTAAAGGCTGACAATGGCAAAATGAACTATGCTATGTCAATCCTTAAAAGTGCCAACGGAAATCCTGATTGCTGCGAAAGATATACATTTTCATATTCTGCTCCTTTGGCAGGTGAGGGAAGACTTATCCACACATATATGAGCGACGGAAATCCTCTCCCAAGCTTTGAGGGTGAGCCTGTTCTCGTTGAAATCGGAAACGATGATATCGACAGCTTTGCAAATAAAATTTGGAATGCTTTGAATGAAGAGAATAAGGTTTCTTTGTTTGTGAGATATATAGATATTGAAACAGGCTGCTTTGAGTCAAAAATTATAAATAAGAACGTATAACTGTTTGGCAAGATACGGAGGATTGTGAAATGAATGATTTGCTTTTAAAATACGGCTGTAACCCCAATCAGAAGCCGTCAAAAATCTTTATGAAAGACGGTTCCGACCTTCCTATTGAGGTTTTAAACGGAAACCCGGGATATATTAACTTTTTGGACGCTTTTAACAGCTGGCAGCTTGTTTGTGAGCTTAAAGCGGCAACAGGACTTCCCTCAGCAGCTTCTTTCAAGCACGTAAGTCCTGCCGGTGCGGCTGTTGCTACAGAACTTTCCGACACACTTAAAAAGATTTACTTTGTTGATGATCTGGAGCTTTCTCCGATAGCCTGTGCATATGCAAAGGCAAGAGGTGCGGACAGAATGTCTTCATATGGTGACTGGGTTGCTCTTTCCGACACCTGTGACGCTTCCGTAGCAACTCTCCTTAAAAGAGAGGTTTCCGACGGTATTATTGCCCCTGACTACACCGAGGAGGCTTTGGAAATCCTCAAGTCAAAGAGAGGCGGCAGATACAATGTTGTAAAAATTGACCCTAACTACAAGCCTGCTGCCGTAGAGCATAAGGATGTATACGGTATTACTTTCCAGCAGGGAAGAAACGAGCTCCTTATAAACGAAGCAATGCTTATGCAGAATATTGTTACCGAGAACAAAGAGTTTACAGAAGAAGCAAAGAGAGATTTGCTTATTGCTCTTATCACACTTAAATATACACAGTCCAACTCCGTTTGCTATGCAAAGGACGGACAGGCTATTGGCGTAGGTGCAGGTCAGCAGTCAAGAATCCACTGCACAAGACTTGCAGGAAACAAGGCTGATATATGGTATCTCAGACAGCATCCGAAGGTATTGAATTTGCCTTTCGTTGACGATATAAGACGTCCTGACCGTGACAACACAATCGACGTTTATATTTCTGACGACTACGAGGACGTATTGGCAGAAGGAACATGGCAGCAGTTCTTCAAAACAAAGCCTGAGCCTCTCACAAGAGAAGAGAAAAAAGAGTGGCTTAAAACACTCAAGGGCGTTTCCCTGGGTTCCGACGCATTCTTCCCATTTGGCGACAACATCGAGAGAGCAAAGCGTTCAGGTGTTGAGTTTATCGCACAGCCCGGCGGCTCTATAAGAGATGACAACGTAATTGATACCTGCAACAAGTACAACATGGTTATGTGCTTTACAGGAATTCGTCTGTTCCATCACTGATACGAGGTGGCTGTATGAAAATATTGATGATAGGTTCCGGCGGAAGAGAACACGCCCTTATCAAAAAGCTTCTTGAAAGTCCGAAGGTGGATAAAATATACTGTGCTCCCGGTAACGGCGGTATCGCCTGCGATGCCGAGAATGTTAATATCTCCGCAATGGACATTGAGGGCGTTGTGAATTTTTCAAAGGAAAACAAAATAGATATGGTTTTTGTAGCTCCTGACGACCCTCTTGCCGCAGGTATGGTGGACGCTTTGGAGGCTGAGGGAATACGAGCTTTCGGTCCTAAAAAAGCTGCGGCAGAAATCGAGGCTTCGAAGGTTTTCTCTAAAAATCTTATGAAGAAATACGGTATTCCCACAGCGGATTATCAGGTGTTTGACAACTCAAAGGACGCACTTGATTATGTTGTAAATAACAATATGGCTCCTGTTGTTGTAAAAGCCGACGGTCTTGCATTGGGCAAAGGCGTACTTATCTGCCAGACAGTTGAGGACGCAAAGGCGGCTATCCACTCAATTATGGACGATAAGAAGTTCGGCGAGTCAGGCAGCCGTGTGGTTATCGAGGAATTCCTCACAGGCCCCGAGGTATCCGTTCTTTCCTTTACAGACGGAAAGTGTGTAAAACCTATGGTAAGCTCTAAGGACCACAAGAGAGCCTTGGACGGAGATAAAGGACTCAACACAGGCGGAATGGGTACAATCAGTCCGAACCCATACTATACAGATGAAATGGCTGAGATTTGCAGAAAGACAATATTTGAACCTACAATCGAAGCTATGAACAAAGAGGGAAGAACCTTTAAGGGCTGTTTGTATTTTGGTCTTATGCTCACACCTAAGGGACCGAAGGTTATTGAGTACAACGCACGTTTCGGAGACCCTGAAACTCAGGTTGTTCTTCCACGCCTTGAAACCGATTTGGTGGACATATGTGAAGCTGTTATCGACGGAACGCTGAGCGACTTGGACATAAAGTGGAAAAAGGGTGCGGCTGCCTGTGTTGTTATGGCAAGCGGCGGATATCCCGAAAGCTACAAAAAGGGCATAGAGATGAGCGGTCTTGATGAGAACGGCGGGGTAAAGGGAGCAATAGTTTACCATGCAGGCACAAAGCTTGAAAACGGCAAATTTTATACAAACGGCGGACGTGTTTTGGGCGTTACCGCAGTTGACGATACTTTGGATGGTGCATTGAAAAAGGCTTATGAAGCGGTAGAAAAGATAAGCTTTGACGGTGCACACTACAGAAAAGATATAGGTACTTGTCCCGTTATTCTTTGATTAATACTAATTAAAAACGGCTTGACTTCTGATTAATCAGAGTCAAGCCGTTTAAGCTTTTGTTAGATTTTATATTACATATTCAAAAAGTATTATTTATTTTTTACGCCAAAATGAATTTTTTTCTCAAAGGATTCTCCGCAGCGGGGACAGCGGACTTTATGTTTTCCGTTTATTCTTTTAACTCTCAATTGTGCTTTGCAATACGGACACTTGATATATACATGAGTTTTAAATTCTTTGATTTTGTTTTTATGCAGTATAAAAAAATCCCTTGTCTTTTCCCATACAGCGAGAAATTTTCTGTTTTCAGCTCCTCGTTTGTATATGTTTTTAGATAAAAATCTAAATGCAAACAAAGCCAAAAAAAGCAGTTCAAAAAGATAAATAATTATATTTCTGGGAAAAACATTTATAATAGATAATGCCAAGCTTATGGAAATAAGAGCAAAGTTTAACTGATCCATTTTGTATCTGCCCTGCATAAACATTGCGAATTTGTATAGGAAAGACCTCATTTATTCACACTCCGATAATAAAAGATATAAGAACATAAGCCTTTTCATGTTAAATCAGCCGTATATTAACTATGTTATTATTATATCACATATTGTTTTTGCAAACAATGAAAGCAGTGTGATATTTTGACTTTTCACAAAATATTCAGCTTATTTGTCTTTGATTAGGAAAATGATTGTGTTTCAGCAACGAAAACCGATTATATGTGTTTATAATTATTGACATTCTTTAAAATACAAAAAACAATACCACAGACAAGTATATTTGTCCGTGGTATTTTGTGGTTTAAACCAAACTGTCTTTGTGACGTTCATTATATCCTTTTTGTAAGGCTCTTTTCTTAAAGAGATTTACAATGAAAAGAGCAGATATAAATAATACTACAAAGAAAATTCCTATACCAAGAAAAGTTTTTAAAGTGTCATCTATAAAGCTGTTTATAAAGGAATGAATATATTCCGGAGATATATTTAAATTTAAATAAGGCTTTGTAAGATAAAAATATCCCGGGATTATCGTTATCATTAGAAATGTTCCGCAAAGGGAATAGGAAATATACCGGAAAAATTTATGCTTGTATTTATTTACAAGAAACAGCATTGTAATTGATACCAGACATAACAGCGCGGCTCCGCCCATAGCCAAACCCATAAATGATATTGGCTGTTTTAACGCTCCGATAACCATATTAAGACCTGCGATATTGATGCAGTTTAAGTAGGTATCGGCACATAATTCTGAAAGATGCTCAATATTGTTCTTTGTATCTTCGGTTATTTCAATACCATTTTCAGATGCGTAACTGTCAACCGTGTTAACAAATTCGCTTTTAAGAGAATTTTTATCTATTGAATACTGTTTTCCCTCGTATGCAGATTCAAAGATGTTGTATATGTCTGACTGTACACGTTCTGTAGTTACTACGCTGTCAAATATATCTGACGGAACACCTCCGACAAAAGCAAGGTCTGAAATGCTTTTCCTTGTATATTCTGCTGCCTTTACGTGATAGCCGGATATGCTAAGCTGATTTATTAAAAAATCTTTGTTGACAACGGTAAATTGCATGGTGACTGCAATTGAGATAACAAACAATGAAAGACTGAGAATCAAAGAAAAGAAAAAACAAATAATTCTTCTTATAACTGTATTATTCAAATTACAGCCTCCTTTTAAACAATTTCAGGTCCGGAGATTTTTTCTGCATAAACAAAAAATCGCTGGGAAGTAAGTCCAAGAGTATCAAAGGGATAACAGGTGTACATTATTAATGTTTCTTCCTTTGCACTGAGGTCATATGCCGACTTGTCATTATAAGAAGCAATTTTTGTTTCTGTAACCTGATATTTATATACCCCGTAGTTGGTTGTAATAATTACTTCGTCCCCTGCTTCTATATATTGAAGACTGTTAAAGTAGGAGTTGTTGTGGCCGCTTACCAATATAGGTCTTCCGAACCCGGGCATAAAGCTTCCGTTGTACTGACCGATACCGCTGCTTAAAGCGGCACTGGAATCTCCGTAATACAAAGGAGCTTCAACACTTATTGCAGGAATAGAAATATTTGCATAATGAGTGCCGAATGAGGGTATTTGAACCTCGCTTATATTTACAGTATCTTTGGATTCCTCATGCTGTATATTATCTTCAAAAATTGAGGTTAAGTCTTCACCGGTTTTAAAATCTGCGTCAGAAATAAACATTTCTGATAATGATAAAGCAGGTTTGATTATGGGAATAAAAACAGTATAAATCAAAAGATATCCCAATACACAAAAACCTACCGGCATACAAATGTACGCCAGTAGGTTTTTAAGAGTATGCTTTTGATTAGATGAAAAATGGATTTTCATTATCTCTGCATAAGTCCTTTCTTTTTAGCTGTTACTACTGCTGCACAAGCAAGCATAAGAACAACTGCAAATGTAATAATAGCAGGTGTATAATCAGCACCTGTAGTTTTAATTACAGCAGCATCGGAGAAAACAAGCTCTCCGTCAGCAGTATAAACATGGAAAAGCTTATTAGCTGCATCGTAATTAACAGTAAGACCAACTACCGCAGCACCGTTTCTTACAACTTCAAGAAGATGTTGCTTTTGCTGAGTGCTGAGAGCGTCAAGTGAGGAAGCACCGGTGCTTGAGAAATAGGAAACTGCTTCGTTAAGATAAGCAATAACCTGATCTGCCTGCTCAGCGGTGATATCAACACCATCTCTCATAAAATAAATTTCGATTTGATTGAGTGTGTAGTCGTTAAATGTAAAGCCGTTTGCATTGGCACTTTTGTAAGCGTCAATAAGCTTCTGTTCGTTATCATTTATACCTGAAGCAGCAGAAGCAGAAAATGCAACAGCAGAAATCATTAAAACACTCATAATAACAGCAGCAATTCTTTTAAACATTTGAATACTCCTTTCTTTAAAAAGACAGTGCGTTTAGCACTTTGCTTTAACAATTTAATAGAAGCTATAAAACTTCGTCTATAATAATACCACATTTTAATATAACTATCAATAGGTAAAAATGATAAAAAATTGGTAATTCTATATTTTTTATAATATATACTACTGGAAATGATTGTTGCTTTTTAATTTTGTATATGGTAAAATCCAAAAGAAGTTTTTAAAAAAATAAAACGTAGTTTAATGGTGGTATTATGAAGAAAAGTGTTTTGGGGGAGTTTATAAAATATGTATCTATGAATATTGCCGGAATGATAGGCTTATCCTGCTACATTCTGGCTGATACTTTTTTTATTTCACAAGGTATCGGCTCAGACGGTCTTACAGCACTTAATATTGCTTTGCCGGCATTCAATATTATGAACGGTGCAGGACTGATGATAGGTATGGGCGGTGCGGCAAGATTTTCTATTTTAAAAGCTTCCGGAGATGAAAAAAAGGCAAACAGCGTCTTTTCCTCTTGTGTGTATTTTGCCGCTGTTATTTCCGTAATTTTGATTATCTGCGGATTGTTTCTTTCTTGGGATATATCAAGGCTTTTGGGTGCAAAGGGAGAAATACTGCCTATGACCCAAGTGTATTTGCGGGTTATGCTGCTTTTTTCTCCGCTTTTTATGTTTAACAATCTTATTATTTGTTTTGTTCGCAATGACGGTGCTCCGAATCTTGCAATGGCTGGAATGATTGTGGGAAGCCTCGGAAATATAATTATGGATTACGTGTTTATTTTTCCTTTAAAAATGGGAATGTTCGGTGCTATTGCGGCTACTGCTATGGCTCCGGGAATAAGTTTGCTGCTTATGGCAGTCAGAGGTTTGAAAGGTAAAAATTCTTTTTCTTTTATAAAAACGAGCATTTCTTTCAAAGCTTGGTTTGATGTATCTTCTCTCGGGATTTCGTCATTCATTACAGAAGTTTCTTCCGGAATTGTAATATTGATTTTTAACTTTATAATTTTGGATATTATGGGAAATATCGGTGTGGCGGCATACGGAATTGTAGCCAATATCGCATTGGTCGTTACCGCAATTTTTACCGGAATTTCTCAGGGAATGCAGCCTTTGGTAAGCAGAAGCAAAGGAGAGGGAAACATTGCTGCAAGTGAGAAAATTTACAGGTACGGAATTATTACGGGTGTTTTTGCGGCATTGCTGATTTACTGTATTGTGTTTTTATTTACAGACAATATAACAGGTGCATTTAACCCTGAAGGCATAAAAGAACTGCAAGTGTCGGCAGGAGAAGGACTAAGGCTTTATTTTCCTGGATTCATATTCGCTGCGGTAAATATTATAACCTCGGTTTTCTTTGGGGCATGGGATAAACCTGCACAGTCTTTTATTATTTCCGCGTTGAGAGGTTTTGCTGTTATTATACCTTCGGCATTTATAATGGCGTCGCTTTTCGGCATGGTTGGTGTTTGGCTTGCTTTTCCTCTGTGCGAGCTGTTGGTTTCCGTTATATCGGTATTAATAAAGGTAAAACAAAAGAGATTGACGGTGCAGTAACATTTCAAATAAATACATATATAAAAGGTATGTGCGTTGGGATATAAAATATCCGTTTGCACATACCTTTATTTTTTACTTATTTATAATTTCTTTTACCTAAGAATGTTAACGCCAGCATTCCGGCACCTACGTGAGCACCTATAACTGGTCCGATGTTCACAATTATGGCTTTGCCTACAAGAGGCTCTACCATTCGCTGAAGCTTCTGAGCCGCTTCAAGGTTATCGGCGTGTCCGATAAACACAGTCTGAGTTTCAAGATCTTCTCCGTCGCGAACCAATCTGTCAACAAGATTGTCAAACACTTTAAGGTAACCGCGGATTTTTGCGACGGTTATTAAGTGGCCCTCATCGTCTACACTGAGAAGAGGCTTGATTTGTAGTGCCTTGCCGAAAGTAGCGGTAAGGGAAGAAATTCTTCCGCCTCTTTTAAGGTGTTCCAAATCATCAACCACAAACCAGTGTCCAATCCTATTCTTTGTTTCTTCTGCGTATTTATATACCTCTTCGATTGTACCGCCCTGCTTGGCTTTCTGAGCTACATGGTAAACAAGATTGCCTTCACCAAGACTTGCACAGGCACTGTCCAAAACGAGAATTTTTCTTTCAGGATATTTCTCCAGTAAGTCGGATACGGCAATCATACAGGTGTTGTATGTACCGCTGAGTCCTGATGTAAAGCAGATATAAAGAATATCCTTGCCTTCTTTCAGGAACGGTTCAAAAGACTTATTAAATGTGTTAATGTTGATTTGGGAAGTGGTGGGCATTGCTCCGTTTCTGACTTCTTTATAGAAATCCTCTATGGACATTTCACGGCAGTCGGGATAATGCTTGTAAACCTTATCGCCTATGGTGAATTCCATTGGCAAAACTTCAACGCCAAGTGTTTTTACCAAATCTGCATTTAAGTCGCATACAGCGTCTGTTACCAATACAAAACTCATTAAGAATCCCTCCGAATCCTTTAAATTTTCCAATACATTTTCCGAATAACAGTTATTTTGTTCTTTCTTAATCCTTAACCGAGAGTGCCTGTATTTTAGTCATAAATACAGAATACTTTCATATAAATTTTAACAAATAACGCTATATATGTCAAGGCAGAGTGCGGTTTAACAGAAAAAGTGTTTTTGTATATTTTAAAATATTTGAGGTGATACTTTATGACTTGCAGAGTTGCTCAGTTAAGACACAAGGAGGTTATAAACAGTGTTACAGGATGCAGGATTGGAACTGTTGACGATGTTGAGGTTGATACGGCGTCTGCAAAGGTTTTGGCTATAGTGATTTACGGAAGAGGACGTTTTTGGGGCTTTTGGGGAAAATGCGAGGATTATATAATCTCATGGGACAACATAATTCTGATAGGTGAGGACACTATTTTGGTAAAAGAGTGTATCAGAAGATCCTCCTCAAAAGGCTCAAAAAGCGGTTTTTTCGGCAGTTTTTTTAAAAAATAAAGAAAAAATTAAAATTTGTAACCAATGTATCCTATTTTCTAAATCTCATTTTAAGATATTAGGAATTTTTAACATAATTCGTAACCAAAAAGTTACTTTAAATTACAAAATTGTAACTTTTAAAAGCTTAAAAAGTTGCCGTTTACAGGCGGGGGGCTTGCATTTTTTTTTCAAATGTGCTTTAATACCTAAGGAAATTTGAAGAAGACATATAAATACCGCTTGTTTAAGGTACATATACAAAAATTACATTATTGTAACAATTGTAAAACCATTTTTGGGAATGTGCTTATAAGGAGGAAAAATATGAATAAATCAAAGTTTACATTGAAGGTTTTGACAGCAGGAGTTTTAGCTGCGGCTGTTCTGTGCGTGCCGGTTGCAGGAGCGAATTTTAATGCTTTTGCTATGGGCGGTAAAACAGGAACTTTAAATATGACAGCTATTGAAAGCCAGCCCCTTTTATCTCAGGCACTTTCTGCTGACAGCTATACAGATTCAGAACAGCAGGCAATGGAAAGAGCTTTGGCAGTTGATAAGGCAAAGACAGAAGCTCAGCAGTCTGTTCAGGAAGTAAAAGAAAAGCAAGAGGCAGAAGCTATCGCAGCCTCAAGTTATACTCAGACCAGCAGCTATTCTTCATCCGGATTCGGAAGTTCCGCCTCTCAGACAGTTATAGGCGATGCAACAAGCACAGGATATCTGCTTTCGATCGATAATCCGGATCCAAACTATGTAAGCAGAAGCGTTTCACTTTCTGCTGAGGACAGATATATACTTGAAAGACTTGTAATGGGAGAGTCCGGAAACCAAGGTTTCATCGGTGCGGCTCTTGTTGCTCAGACTATCAGAGATACACTTGTTTATGACGGTTACAGTTCTGTAGAGTCAGTAAGAGTGAACTGCGGATACTACGGCAGCTTGGATATAGCACCAAATCAGGACGTGCTTGACGCTGTGTCCTATATTTTTGACCAGGGCGGTGCAGCGGTTCAGCATCAGTTGAGATATTTTTACGCTTACAAAATTTGTTCAAGTCCATGGCACGAAAGCCAAAACCATGTTGTAACTTATCTTGATGTTAAGTTCTTTGACCGTTGGTAATCGAATACAGATGAGTCGTTTGAAAAAATTCAAACGGCTCATTTTTTGTTTGAAACCTTGTGAATTTTATGGTAAAATCAATATGTATCTGTTTAAATTATAAAACATCAGATAAAATTCAAACTATATTGGACAGGAGATTTATTTATGAAGTTTGGAAAATTAATGACAAAAATAATTTGTTCCGCCATTTGCCTGTTTCTTGTCGTTGTTTCAGGAGGCTGTTCATCTGATAACAACAACGAAAGTCAAACGACAGAGCCGGTTACTCTGAACGGAGAAACAGAGGACGTAGACCCGTCAACAGTTGCGGCACTTAGAATTTACGATTCAACAGCGGAAAATCTTCTCTATACAGCTACATGGGCTGACACTGATGTTACAGACGCTTTTCAGAAGCTTGTTGACAATTACACAGGCGTTCCGGGTGAGAGAACAGACGCCGGGGATTTTGTTGTGGAATATGTAGGTTATGACGCTTACTCTACAAGATGGTATGATTTATGGCTTGAGGAGGACGGCTCAATTCAGTTTGCACAAAATAAAATTAAATCAATGAGCTTTGACGGTTCAGGCGTCAGACAGTCGGGAGCTATGACAGTCGATGAATTTTGTGAGCTGACAGGATTATCGCCGGTTGAATAACCAAAACGAAAAGAGGTAACAGTATGAAATTCAAAATGATTCATGAAAACTACAATGTGGCAGACCTTGAAAAATCAAAAGCTTTTTATAAAGAGGCATTGGGTTTGGAAGAAAAAAGCAGAATTACCGCAGACGACGGTTCTTTTATAATCATTTATCTTGGAAATGATGAAAGCAGCTTTTTGCTTGAGCTTACATGGCTTAGGGATATGGACAGGCCATACAATCTCGGTGACTGCGAGTTCCACTTGGCTTTTGAAACAGATGATATGGAAAAATCTCACAGCCTCCACGAAAAGATGGGCTGTATCTGTTTTGAGAACCCTGCAATGGGAATTTATTTTATCAAAGACCCTGACGGCTACTGGCTTGAGATAGTTCCGGCTAAATAAAATATCTTTTATAAATCGGCTGTACCGACGGTATAGCCGATTTTTTCTGAAAAAATCAAAAAAATCCTTGATTTTTTAATCGGGCTGTGATAAAATACTAAGGCAAAACGCACGCTGCAATATGCCGCTGAGGTGATTTGAAAGAATTTCGGGGCGGTAAATTCCGGTTTGCAGCGGAGGTTTAACCTAAGGAGGAAATAATAATGGCAGTAGTATCAATGAAACAGCTTTTGGAAGCAGGCGTACATTTCGGACATCAGACAAGAAGATGGAACCCTAAGATGGCAGAATACATCTTCACAGAGCGTAACGGAATTTACATCATCGACCTTCAGAAGACAGTAAAGAAGCTTGACGAGGCTTACAACTTTGTTCGTGACCTTTCAACAGAGGGCAAGACAGTTCTCTTCGTAGGTACAAAGAAGCAGGCTCAGGAGTCTGTTAAGGAAGAAGCAGAGCGTGCAGGTGCTTACTATGTAAACGCGAGATGGCTCGGCGGAATGCTCACAAACTTCACAACAATCAAGAGAAGAATCGCAAGACTTAAGCAGCTCCGTGCTATGGAAGCTGACGGCACATTCGATCTCCTTCCAAAGAAGGAAGTTATCAAGCTTAATCTTGAGATTGAGAAGCTTGAGAAGTTCATGGGCGGTATTAAGGATATGCCTGGCGTTCCTGGATGTCTTTTCATCGTCGACCCAAGAAAAGAGAAGATTGCTGTTTCAGAAGCAAAGAAGCTTGGTATCCCTGTTGTTGCTATCGTAGACACAAACTGCGATCCTGACGACGTTGATTATGTAATCCCGGGCAACGACGACGCTATCCGTGCTGTTAAGCTTATCGCAGGTGCTATGGCAAGTGCTATCATCGAAGGCAGAGAGGGTGCAATGGGTGCCGCTGCTGCTGAGGCTGAAGCAGAGGAAGCTGAAGAAGCAACAGAGGAATAATTATCTGTCCCTTTAAATTTGATTAAACGTAAAAGAGATATAAATACTTTATCTGAAAGGATTGATTATAATGGCATTTACAGCTCAGGACGTAAAGGCATTGAGAGAAAAGACAGGCTGCGGTATGATGGACTGCAAAAAGGCTTTAACACAGGCTAACGGCGATATGGACGCAGCTATCGACTTTTTGAGAGAGCAGGGTCTTGCAAAGCAGGCTAAGAAAGCAAGCAGAGTTGCTGCTGAGGGTATGGCTTTTGCTACAACAAACGAGACAAACGACCTCGGCGTTGTTGTTGAAGTAAATGCTGAGACAGACTTCGTTGCTAAGAACGAGGAGTTCCAGGCATTCGTTAAGACTTGTGCAGCTACAGTTATGGAGAAAAATCCTGCTGATGTTGAGGCTCTTCTTGCTGAAACAGCAGTTGGTTCTGATAAAACAATCGGCGAGCTTCTCCAGGAGAAGGTTCTCGTTATCGGCGAAAACATCAAGGTAAGAAGATTTGAAAGAGTTGAAGGACCTTGCGTTGCTTATGTTCATGCCGGCGGTAAAATCGGTGTTATCGTAACATTCGAGACAGATTTGGCTTCTAAGCCTGAATTTGTTGCATACGGAAGAGATTTGGCTATGCAGATTGCCGCTCTCAGCACAGCATATCTCCGCAGAGAAGATGTTCCTGCCGAGGTTTTGGAGCATGAGAAGAAGATCATGACAGAGCAGGTTATCAACGAGGGTAAGCCTGCAAATATTGCTGAGAAAATCGTTATGGGTAAAATCGGCAAGTATTATAAGGAGAACTGCCTCCTTGAGCAGGAGTTTGTTAAGGACAACAAGCAGAATATCCAGCAGTATACAGACGCTACAGCTAAGGCTCTCGGCGGTTCCATTAAGGTAACAGGCTTTATCCGTTATGAGAAGGGCGAAGGCATTGAGAAGCGTCAGGACGATTTCGCAGCAGAAGTTGCAAGCATGGTAAAATAATTTTAGATTTGAAATTATTTGAATAAATCTAATTATAAAGGCAAAGCTCATGTATCAATGTGCTTTGCCTTTTTGTTTTCTTAAAATAAAGGGTTGTATGGTAAATGTTTGGGAAAATTTGGGGATTCCAAAGGGACATTGGTCCCTTTGGCAGGTGGTTTGGAGGACAGCGTCCTCCAAGGTCTTAAAATTCAGCAAAAAAACGCAGGAGTGAGCAAAAAACAGTCCGGTGAACTGTTTTTTGCTGTGAACCCACGTCAGTGTTCCCCTCTAACTTTTTATTTTTTGTAAATTCACTTTATGACCAACTTTTGACAAAGAGCCAAATAAAGTGCAAAAACCGCTGACATCAATAGAATTGACTGTCAGCGGTTTATCAACATAAATACTAATTAAAGGTTTTAGAAGAAAGCTCTGTTATTGTTTGATTTAAATAATCAAAGAATACCTTTTCGGTTTTGCTGAGCTTATAATCTGTTCTGTGAATAAGGATATCCTTACACATACACATATCGTCAATATTGACGCATTTACGTTGTACCAGCTTATGCTCTTTTAAAATGTTATCAGGAAGGGGAGATACCCACATATACGTTGTTGGAACTCCTTTAAGCAGATTAAATTGACTTCCTCTTTCATAGATATAAATTCTGCTTTGAGTTTTTCCTGCGGACTCACTGCGGCTGATAAAAGAGTGATTTTCTGAGGGAACGGACACATCACCGTGGGTTATCTCGGTAAACAGCTCCAAATCCTCCATATGAATTTCCTTTGATTTTGCAAGAGGGTTGTCCTCTGACATTAAAACAAGGTACTCAAATTCCCACAACTGCTTGCGTTGGAGATTTTTGTCTGCCATTATACTTTGGAAGTATTTTTCATGGCGGTTGCTGTATCTTATTATTCCCAAATTGTACTCGCCCGAAGCCACATTGTTAATTATTTCGGTTGAGCCTGTTTCTTTAAAATCTACATTCAGTTCTTTTTGTTTAACAAGTTCGTTTATGAAACGTGAAAACGTATAGGCGATGTAGCTTGCTCTGGGAACACAGATATTAAAATTTACCATATTTGTGTTGTTTTGGGAATAAAGCTCTTCCATCTGGTCAATAAGAGATATTATATTTCTGGCATAATTAAGGAATTCCGTTCCCTTTTTTGTAGGAAAAACGCCATGCTGTGTACGTTTGAAAATTGCAAAGCCTACAGATGCCTCTAACTTTTTAATTGCCTTTGTGAGATTGGGTTGTCCCATGTAGAGATTGTTTGCGGCTTGAGTTATAGAAGCGGTTTTTTCAACTTCAAGGGCATATTTAAAGTAGGTTACATTCACTAAAATACCTCCTATTATTATTTATCGTTAAATATCACATAAGATATAATACAAATTATTTGTATTTTTGTCAATGTTTTTCTTAATATACTGTGCCGGTATTGATTTTTTCACCACTGTATTTTAAAATAAACAGAAGAAAATACCCGAAAGGCTGATAATATGGAAATTGATAAAAATGAAATTTTTTCAAGATGTGAAATGTCTGTAGGAAAAGAGGCAATGGATAAACTTTTTTCCTCACGTGTGGCGGTTTTCGGAGTCGGAGGTGTCGGAGGCTATATTGTTGAAGCCTTGGTAAGGAGCGGTGTAGGAGTAATTGATATTTTTGACAAGGACGTTGTGTCTGTTTCAAATATAAACCGTCAGATTATAGCGGATACAGAAACCGTGGGACGGCCAAAGGTTCAGGTCATGGCAGAGCGGGCAAAAAAAATAAACCCCTATGTTATTATTAATCCGCACCGCATTTTTTATCTTCCCGAGAACAGCAGTACGGTTGACCTCTCCGTATACGATTATGTGGCTGACGCTGTGGACACTGTCAGTGCAAAGATTGAGCTTATTACCAGGTGCAAAAAAGCAGGTGTTCCTGTTATTTCTGCAATGGGTGCCGGCAATAAGCTTGACCCGACTGCTTTTAAAGTTGATAATATCAGCCGTACCTCTGTTTGTCCTCTTGCAAGGGTTATGAGGAGAGAACTTAAAAAACGAGGGATAAATGATGTTAAGGTGGTTTACTCAACAGAGGAAGCCATTACCCCAAAGAAACCGGTTACAGACAGTGAAAGTAAAAAAGTAATTCCGGGAAGCTTTTCCTTTGTTCCGTCGGTTATGGGACTTATCATGGGCGGAGAGATAGTAAAGGATATTATTTCTTTATCAAAATCGGCAAGTAATAAGGAAGAATGAAAAACAGCGATGAAAGGGCAGAGGAATACAAAAAAGAAGCCACAATGTCACGCACAAAATGAACCCCTGCAAATACCCGGCTTAAGGCTACAAGCAATGCCAAAACTGAAAACAGTATTCCTAAACAGATATTGATATATAAAAATGCACCTGCTATTATAAATGCACTTGCACAGTGACGGCTTGGAAAGCTTTCTCCTTTTTTGTCTTTCGGTATCAGCGGAGGCAGGTCCGTTTTCTCATACGGTCTCGGAAAATTAAAAAGCTTTCTGAAAAACGTAACGGAAAGAAACACAAATGCCGGTATCAGCGAAGAAAGTATAAACCGAATATCCCATGTTATGGCAAGGTATCCCAGCAGAACCAAATAGGATATTGCCATGAACATGGGTATTTTTTTGTATACGAATTTTAAAATTTTAAACGGCTTTTCCTTTGAAAAAAAGCTGTGAATCTGACTGTAGAATTTTTTCAAGTTTACCAGCTCCCCTTTGTTTATGCTTTGATTTTATCATCTTATTCAAAGCTAAACAAGGGGGTTTTGATTTATATCAGTATTTCAGGCTTGTATTTTTGATACCACATTTCAAGCTCTGCAATATATGCAAGTATCTGAGGAGCTTTCATAAGCTGACCGTACCACGGAGAGGGAATTTTGTCGGGGTTTTCAATTATGGACATAACGCCCTCTCTGTCCAAAAGCTCTGCAATGGGGGAGTGTCCGTCAAGAACATTAACCGCCATTTCGGAAACATATTTCATGTATTCGGGATTGTGGGTTTTTGGATACGGACTTTTCTTTCTCCATACAATTTCTTTTGGAAGAATATTTTCAAAGGCTTTACGGACGATGCCTTTTTCTCTTCCGTTCAGTGCTTTTATCTCCCACGGCATATTAAATGCATATTCTACAATTCGGTAGTCGCAGAAAGGTACTCTTACCTCAAGACCGTTGAACATTGAACAGCGGTCCTTTCTGTCCAAAAGGCACTGCATAAACCAGTAGAAATTTAACGCAAACATTTCCCTCATACGACTTTCGAGGGGAGTATCGGTGCTTAATTTGTCAACGGCATTTATTGTATCAAGATATTTTTCTTTTGCATATTCTTCACCCTTAGGCAAAAGACCTTTTTTCAGAATACTTCGTCTGACCGATGTGTCCTTTGACCAGGGGAAACAGTCGTCAAAAAGAATTTCTTTGTTGTGATACCAAGGGTATCCTCCGAAAAGCTCGTCGGCACATTCACCTGAAAGTGCAACGTCAAAATCTTCTCTTACTTTTTTGCAGAACAAAATAAGAGAGGAATCAACGTCTGCCATTCCCGGCAAATCCCTTGCGTCAACAGCGTCTTTAAGTGCCTGAGCCAAATCTTTGTTTGAAAGAATAATTTCCCTGTGCAAGGTATCTGCTTCGCGGCTCATCATTCCGATGTACTCAAAATCTGCTGTAGGCTGGAACAGGCTTTTTTGAAAATACTTTCTGTTGTCCTCGTATTCCACGCTGTAGGTGGATATTTTACCTTTACCGTGCTCTTTGTAATAGTCCGAGGCGGTTTTAACTATAATACTGCTGTCAAGACCTCCCGAAAGAAAAAAGCACATAGGCTTGTCGGTTACAAGCTGACGTTTAATAGCGTCCTGCAAAAGATACCTTACATTTTCCTCGGTTTCTTCAACGCTGTGGGTATGGGACCTTGCCCTCAGCTTGAAATACTGCTTGCGTGTCAGTTTTCCGTTCTTCCAAAAAGCAGTTTCGCCGGGTTTTAATTCCTCAATGTTTTTAAACACACCGTTTCCGCAGGTTCTTGCAGGCCCTAAAAAGAATATTTCGTTAAGTCCGTTTTCGTCAATCTGCGGTTTAACGGCTTTGGCTGCAAAAATTGCTTTAATTTCAGAAGCGAATATAAAGCCTTTTTCGTAGGAAGCAAAAAACAGAGGCTTTACTCCTATTCTGTCACGGCACAGAAACAGTGTTTTTTCCTTTTCCTCGTAAATACCGAAAGCAAAAATACCGTTAAGTTTTGTTACAGCCTTTTCGCCCCAATATACATAGGCTTTAAGCACTACTTCCGTGTCGCTGTGACCCAAAAATTGAAATCCCGAATAGATAAGCTCCTGCCTTATTTCCTCTGTGTTGTAAAGTTCCCCGTTATAGACTATTGTGTATTTTTTTCCGTGATAGGAAAAGGTCATGGGCTGACGTCCATTTTCTATGTCTATAATTGCAAGTCTTCTGTGTATAAGAGCAAAGCCTCTGCCTATATATTCTCCCTTTTGGTCAGGTCCTCTTGATTTTAAAGACAAGGATATTTCAGATATTTCCTTTGATTTTGAATAGAAATCTGTTTCGTAGTCAAGCCAGCCGGCAATTCCGCACATAATTTTACCTCCTGTGGGTGAATTTGAATTTTTCTTTTACTAAGGTTAAAAGTTTTGGTTCTGTAAGCTTCTGCCCCAAGGAAAACAGAAAGCAGAAGCATACCAAAATGAGAATGACAAACTTTAGGGGACTTTCAACAGCTATGGGTTTTGGACTTTCCGTAACAGAGGAGAAAACCGCCGTTGACTGCTGTTCCAAAGGAAACAGCAAGGTTAGGATATAGACCGTAAGTCCGTTTAAAAGTCCCTGAATTACTCTGAAAACAAAGAACACAGCTTTTGAAAATCGTATATTTTCCGCCGCAAAGAACACCTGAACGTGAACGCATATTCCGCCGAAGCCTGTTATAAACCCTATAAACCATAGGGGAGCTGCATTGGAAAAATACTGTACGCCGTTGCTTACCTCCCACACTGAATAAAAATTGTCCCTTAAAAAACTGTTATATGAGATAAGAGATGAAATTATACCCAAAGCAGAGGAAAATAAAATTACCACAAGGCACATATTAAAGGCTGATTTTCCTGCTGAAAGGGCAGAATGAAATATCATGGAAAAAATACTTTTATCACTGATATTCTCAGCAGGCGGTGAGATTACGCCCATTGAATTATTAAAAACAGACCTTTCTTTTTTTATTCTGTGATAAATGTTTCTTAAAAAAATTCTGGAAAGAAAAACCATGAGAGTAACAGATATTATTTGAGATACAAAAAGCAGTATGCCGACGGTTCTTGAAGAAAATAAAGTGACTCCCGTATAAGATACAAGAAAACCCATGCCGCTTCCGAAGGCTATGTAAATCATAAGAGAAGCTTCTGTTTCGGTGATTTTACCGCTTTTATAAAGACTGCTGACTGTGACTGCACCAACCGGGTATCCTCCGAAAAGTGAAAGGAGCAGTGATGACCCGCAGGTGCCGTTAATACCAAAAATTTTTTGGAAAAAACTTATACTGCCGGAACGCTTTTCCTTTTTACGCAGACAAAATGCAAGAAGAGAGCTTGCAAACATAAAAGGAAACAGTGAGGGGATAAGGGTGTTTATGCAAAGGCTGAGTCCTGATTTAACACCTTCTGCTGATGGAGAGGGAAAACACAACAACATAATAAAAAAAATAACAGCAAGCATAAGTCCGAAAATGCCGGTCTTTTGGTTTTTGTTTTTAACTTTTGCTGAAAATAAATGTTTTTCGCTTTGCAAGGTTTTATTATTTTTTCCGTTTACATATATCATTTAGTATCACCGGTTTATTTATATGCCTGTTTCGGCACAGAGTTGATTGTGATTTACAGATACAGAATATTATGTTAGCAGAGGATGATTTTATGAATAAGAAAAATAAAGGTACAAAAGGAGGAAATTTTTTCCGTGATTTGGATTGCAGACAGCCTGTTATTGAATTTACAGGCAATAAAAAGGCGGTTATTTACGGCTGTAAAGGTGTAGCGGAGTACGGTGAAGATGTGATAAGGGTAAATGCTTCGGGACTATTGGTAAGCTTTTTCGGAAAAAAGATGGAGCTTAAAAGCCTGAACACAACGACCCTTGAAATAGAAGGCTTTATTGACGATGTGCAGTTTACCTGTTAAGGAGAAAGAATATGCTGAGTGTATTGAGATTTTTTAAGGGATATGTGGATTTTTCGGTTTCCGGTAAATATCCGGAGAGGTTTTTAAATTCTGCCTTCAGGGCAGGAGTAAATGTATGGTCTCAAAAATCGGAAAACGGAACAATCAAGGCGAAAATGTATGTCGGCGATTATAAAAGAAGCAGAATCAAGGCAAGAAAAACAGGAGTGCGTTTGAGAGTTATAAAAAGACACGGTTTGCCTTTTTTCGTAAATAAAAATAAAAACCGTGTGGGCCTTTTGGCGGGAAGTGTTTTCTTTTTCCTGATAATATTTTTTATGTCTTCCTTTGTTTGGACAGTTAATATTGAGGGTGTGACCGCCGTAAGTCAAAATGATATAAGAGAAGCTTTAAGAGACTGCGGAGTTTATGAGGGTGCTTTAACATCTGAAATTGACGTCCAGTGGGCAAAACGTCAGCTTTCACACAAATATCCTATGATTACCTGGTCTGCAATAAATATACACGGAAGTAATGTGGACGTGATTATAAAAGAGGGACAGGAAAAAAATAAGCCTGATATTACCACGCCTGCGGATATTGTTGCAAAAAAAGACGGATTTATTATTGCAATGGAAACCCGCGACGGGGCTAATATGGTAAAGCTTGGTGACTCGGTGCTTAAAGGGCAGCTTTTGGTAAGCTCTGCAATGGAGCTTCAGGAAATGGACACAAGATTTGTCAGGGCACAGTCAAAAATTATGGCTCAGACAAGTGAAATTGCAGAATTTACCGCAGATAAAAATATAGAGCTTATTACCTCTGCAAAAGAGCCTGTTAAGCGTCTCGGAATTTCTGTTTTTAATTTTAATCTGCCCATATCCATGTCGCAGGTAAACTCAAAAAGTTGTAACAAAATTATTGAAGAAAATTCTCTTGTTTTAAACGGTGTTTTAACGCCCGTAAGCTTTGTGACCGAAAAAAATTATGTTTATGAAAAAAAGGATTTTACAAGGACAGAAGAAATGATGGAAAAAGCATTGCAGGTAAAGGAAGCACTTTATGAGACCTTTCATATGCAGGGAGCTGTTATAACAGGCAGAACCGTTTACGAGGAAGAAGAGCAGGGAAGAATAACAAGAAAAAACGCATATTCCTGTATTGAGGATATAGCCGAAACGGTTCCTGTTATTTTTGAACAGTGATTGGCAGATACGATTGGGAAATATCAATTTAAAGGTGAATTTATACGGAAATAAGCTTACCGAAATCAAAAACAGAATTAAACAGCGGAAATATATAAAAAAGTCGAAACCAAAGGGGAAATGGTGCAATATAAGCTGATTATGGTTTTAAAAAATCTTAAAATATGATATAATAACAAAAAAATCGAAAATTTGGAATTAAAAAGGGGTTTAATTTATGAGAATATTGTGCATCGGCGATGTTGTTGGAAGTGTGGGCTGTAATTTTTTGAGAAAGCATCTTCACTCTGTTAAAAAGCTTCACGGCGTTGACCTTGTTATCTGCAACGGAGAAAATTCAGCCGACGGTAACGGTATCACTCCTGTTTCCGCAAAGCATCTTTTTACAAGCGGTGTTGATGTTATAACCTTGGGAAACCACAGCTTCAGAAGAAAAGAAGCCTACGACATGATAGAAAACGAGCCGTATATAATTAGACCTGCGAATTTTCCTCCTGTTTCTGCTCCCGGCAAAGGTATTACTCATGTGGATATGGGAAGAACTATAGTGACGGTGATAAATATAATGGGCAACAGTCATATGGACAATGTTTTAAAATGTCCCTTTGAAACTATGGATAGACTTCTTGAGCAGGAGTGCGGAAAAATTATTATTGTTGATTTCCATGGTGAAACCACCAGTGAGAAAAGAGCAATGGGATTTTACCTTGACGGCAGGGTTTCCGCTGTGTTCGGTACTCATACCCACGTGCAGACTGCCGACGCCCAGGTTTTGCCGAAAGGAACAGGATATATTACAGATGTAGGAATGACGGGAACGGTTCAGTCTGTATTAGGCGTAAAGCCTGAAATAGTAATTGAAAAGTTCAGAAGCGGTATGCCGGCAAGGTTTGATTTAGCTTCGGGGGATTGCAGAATGGACTGTGTGCTTTTTGAAATTGACGACAAAACCGGAAAGGCTGTTTCAGCCAAAAACTTATCCGTAAGCGACTGAGTGTGGTTATATTTAACAAAAATAAATTTTCATACATTTGCTTATTAAGTTTTTAATGCTCTTGCATTAGTTAGGGAATATGTTATAATATAAAAGATGTATACTGTGTAAAATATAGGAAAACTATTTTGGGACAGTAAAAATCAGAATTAGGTTTACAAGAGAAGATTTCCGCACTTTGCGGATTAGATATGGCAAAATATTAAGTAGAAGGAAGTGTTTTGTATGATAAACAGTCGTATGCTTAAAAATGCGGTTATTTCCGGTGCAAACAATATTTGTTTACAGAAAGCACAAATAAACGATTTGAACATTTTCCCTGTTCCTGACGGAGATACAGGTACGAATATGTCAATGACAATAACCGCTGCAAAGACAGCACTTGAAGATAAAGAGTTTTCCTCTGTGGGAGAGGTAAGTGCCAAGACTGCGTCCTCAATGCTCAGGGGAGCAAGAGGCAATTCCGGTGTTATCCTTTCTTTGCTGTTCAGAGGATTTTCAAAAGGTCTTGAGGGCAAAGAAGAAGCAGACGGATTCGATTTGGTAAAGGCTTTGGGTCTTGGCGTTGACGCTGCTTATAAAGCTGTTATGAAGCCTACCGAGGGTACAATACTTACTGTTGCAAGGGTTGCCTATGAAAAGGGACTTACTGCGGCAATGGAAAACCGTGATGTTGTTTATGTTTGGAAAGAGGTTTGTGCCGCAGCATACGAGGCACTTGACACTACCCCGGACCTTCTGCCTGTTTTGAAAAAGGCAGGGGTTGTAGACGCAGGCGGAAAGGGTCTATGTGTTATTTTTGACGGAATGCTTTCTGTTTTTGCAGACGGAAAGGTTATCGAATATGACGCTGACAGCGACAACGGCGGCGAAGAAATTGACGAGTTCAGAAGTGCTGCCGCAGAATTTGACGATGATATTACTTTCACATACTGCACTGAATTTATTGTGGGAAGAGATAAGCAGATTGAAACAGAGCCTAACGAGCTTAGACTTTTCCTTGAAACTATAGGCGACTGTGTTGTGGTTGTTGACGATGAGGAGATCATAAAAGTACACGTTCACACGGAACAGCCCGGTGACGCACTTAAAAAGGGTCTTGAGTTCGGTTCACTTCTCACTGTAAAGGTTGAAAATATGAAAGAGCAGCATAAGGCTGCAAAGGAAGAAAACGAAAAGAAAAAGGCTAAAACAGAGGAGAAAAAGACTCTTGAGCCGGCAGAGCCTACTGAGGATTACGGCTTTGTTGCTGTTGCCGCAGGTGACGGAGTTGTTGATTTGTTTAAGGATTTGGGCTGTCAGTATGTTGTAAGCGGCGGCCAGAGCATGAACCCGAGTACCGACGATATTTACGAGGCGGTAATGGCTACTCCTGCAAAAACAGTTTTTGTTCTTCCCAATAATAAAAATATAATTATGGCGGCAGAGCAGACGGCTTCCATAGTTTCCGACAGAAATGTAATTGTTTTGCCCACGAAGACAATTCCTCAGGGACTTACGGCAATGCTTTCCTTTGACCCTGAAATGAGTGCTGAGAGCAATAAAGAGGTAATCATGGACGCGGCTTCGGGAGTAAGCTCAGGTTCTGTTACTTTTGCTGCAAGAGATTCAGAGTTCTGCGGAAAGAAAATTAAGGAAGGCGATATAATCGCTCTTGAAAACGGTAAGCTTACAATTACCGAGAAAACTCCCGTAAAAGCTCTTTATAAACTGACAAAGGCTATGGTAACAAAGAATACCTCTTTTGTTACAATTATTTGGGGCGAGGGAATTACCGAGGATGAAGCAGCCGAGGCAGAAGAGCTTGTGAGAAATAAATTCCCGCACATAGACATAACATTGGTAAAGGGCGGTCAGCCGGTTTACTACTTTATTCTTGGTGTTGAGTGATTTTATTTGCTTTTATTAATGGCATCAACGAAAACAGTATGATTTATACGGGGTGATGAGTTCATCACCCCTTCGATTTTTATTACGGGAGGAGGTGTCTGTTTGAGTTTATTTGATGTTCCTATAGAAAAGCTAAAAGGTATTGGTTCAAAAAAAGGAGAACTTTTCAGAAAATTAAAAATAAATTCTGTTGGCGAGCTTCTGTATTTTTTTCCGAGGGACTACAGCTTTCGCGGAGAAGAAGTGGAAATAAGCAGGGCGTGGGGGCTTGAAAAAAGCCTGATAAAGGCTTCTGTTTGTTCGCCGGTGGTGACTACGAGAATCGGCGGGGGAAGAACAATAAGCAAAGTCAATGTTTTTGATTCTACAGGAACTGTAAAGCTTGTTTTTTTCAATAACAAATATATTTCCTCTATGCTTAATTACGGTGAAGAATACTATTTTTCCGGAAAGGTTGAAAAGGTTTCCGGTTTTCTTCAAATGACCTCTCCAATGTTTTTTAAAACTCAGGATACAAGAGAATTTCATCCTGTATATCATCTTACTGCCGGTCTTTCAAATTTAACTGTGGAAAAGGCAGTTATGCAGGCTCTTGAAATGCTTCCGGAAAAAATAAGAGATCCTCTTCCTTTGGAAATAAGAGGAAAATATGATTTGGTTGATTTGGGCTTTGCTATCAGGAATATTCACTTTCCCGAAAATCAGGAGTTTTTGACAAAAGCAAGGGACAGAATTTCTTTTGAAGAGCTTTTAGTGCTGATGCTGGGACTTTCCGTTATCAGATTTCAAAAACAAAAAGAAACCGCAATAGTTACCGAAAAAAGCTATTTTGAGGATTTTGAAAAGCTGCTGCCTTTTTCAATGACGGAGGATCAAAAAAAGGCCTGCAATGACTGCATATCGGATATGCTTAAAAATACGAAGCCTATGAACAGACTGGTTCAGGGCGATGTGGGTTCAGGAAAGACAGCGGTTGCCGCAGCTGTTGCACATACCGCCGTCAATAACGGTATGCAGGTAGCATTTATGGCTCCTACGGAAATACTGGCAAGACAGCATTTCAATACCCTGAAAAAAATTTTTGAAAATACCGATGTTAGTGTGGAACTGCTGACAGGAACTATGACTCAGAAACAGAAAAGCTCTGTTCGTGACAAAATAGCCTCGGGAGAAATTGATATTGCTGTAGGTACTCACGCTTTGCTGACCGATAAGACTGTTTTCAACAATTTGGGTCTTGCGGTTACAGACGAACAGCACCGCTTCGGAGTATCACAAAGAGCGGCACTTAATTCTAAAGGCCTTGACCCTCATGTGCTTGTAATGAGTGCAACGCCTATACCCAGAACCTTATCCCTTATAATCTACGGGGACTTGGATATTTCCGAGATTCATTCAATGCCGCCGGGCAGACAAAAGGTGGAAACTTTGGTAATAGACAGCGGAAAAAGAAAGAGAGCCTATGGCTTTCTGAAAAAACAAATTGCCCAGGGCAGACAATGCTATATTGTTTGTCCCTTTGTTGAGGACAGTGAAACAGAAAACGTGGCGTCAGTGGAAACTTTTGCTCAAAACCTAATGCTTGAAGAATTTTCTGATATTTCCGTCGGCGTACTCCACGGAAAAATGAAGTCTCAGGATAAGGAGAGGGTGATGGGAGAATTTTCAGAGGGCAAAATTTCCGTTCTTGTTTCCACTACAGTAATTGAGGTCGGTGTCGATGTGCCCAATGCCAATGTGATTATGATTGAAAACGGTGAGAGGTTTGGACTTTCTCAGCTGCACCAGCTTAGAGGCCGTGTGGGAAGAGGAAGTGAAAAATCCTACTGCATCATTGTTTGCGACAGTTCTTCTGAGAATGCTGAAAGAAGAATGGAAACAATGAAAAATATGCACGACGGATTCGGAATTGCGGAGGAAGACCTTAAACTAAGAGGACCGGGAGATTTTTTCGGACGGCGTCAGCACGGATTACCTGAAATTACCATTGCCGGACTGAAGAACATGGATATTTTGAGAAAAGCACAAGAATGTTTGGATTTTGTTCAAAATAATAACTTGATGAGTGAAAGTGAGTACAAAGGCTTAAAAAAGCAGGTCGAGTTATTTTTAAAGAAAGCAGAAAATATAGATTTTAACTGATATTGCTTAAAGTCTTACGATGATTTTTTTTATAAATTGTATAGTTTTTATTTGAGTAAAATTTATGTGTAAAATATTGTTGTTGAAATTAATTGATGATTATTGTATGATAAATGATGTCAGTAATTTTGACTGTTATTTGATAAAAGAATGTTTTGTGTATGGTTTTGACAGGAGGAAGAAATGAAGAGAAAATTGTTGGGTATATTTTCCTGTATTCTTATGATTGCGGTGCTTGCGTCAATGGCGGTAATGCCGGCGTCTGCATATACTTATGAGTACGACGGTGAGATTGTGTCATCTTCTGTTGTTATGAAAAGCTTGGATACCGGAGAAATTTTGTATTCTAAGGACGCAGATACGGTTAGATATCCGGCTTCCATAACAAAAATAATGACGTATATTATTGTTGCGGAAAACGTAACTGATATTGAAAATGAAAGAGCGGAAATTAAGCAGGAAATTATATCTATGCTTGACGGAACCGGAAGCTCTATGTCTGGACTTCAGGAAAAAATTGGACAGAGCATTACAATAAAAGATTTGCTTTATTGTCTTATGCTGCCCTCCGGAAATGATGCGGCATTGGTTTTGGCGGATTATGTTGCGGGAAGTGTCGATGGTTTTGTTGATATGATGAATGAAAAAGCCGTAGAGCTTGGCTGTGAAAACACGCACTTTATGAACCCTCACGGACTTCATGATCCGAACCACTATACAACTGCAAACGATATGATGAAAATTTCCGAGTATGCACTGGGTACATATATGTATAAAGAAATATTCGGTACAGCTACATATTATTGCGAAGGCGACGATTACCCCGTGTATACTTCCAATAAGATGATAGATGAAAACCGCGGAGAGGATTTGTACTATCCATATGCTACCGGAGGTAAAACAGGATTTACTGACGAGGCTGGAAGATGTCTTGTTGCTACAGCTGAAAAGGACGGATACAGCTACATTGTTGTAGAGCTTTATGCTGACCCCTTTGTTTCTTATATGGCAACAATGACCGATGCACGGGATTTGTTTAACTGGGCATTTGATACATTTGAACTGAGAGAAGTTGCGATGACCGACGTTCCTGTATGCAACGAACCTGTAAAGTATTCCTCAGGTGACGGAAATGTTTTGTTATCTGCGGAGTCAAACTTTATAACATTGATGCCGGTTGATACAAAGGACACGGATATTGAAATAATTCCTCAGATCGAAGAACTGCAGGCACCTATAAACGCAGGAGATGTTGTTGGAACAGCACTGGTAAAATATAAAGGTGAAGATTACGCAACATTTAATCTTGTGGCAACAGAAACAGTTGAAAGAAGCGACCTCATGTTCTTTTTAGGCACATTCGGAAGCGTTGTATTATCACCCTGGTTTGTGATTTTGGCTGTTGTTTTTGTTTGTCTGCTTCTTGTTTACATAATAGTGGTAAAAACATTGTCAAACAGAAATAACGCAAGAGTAAAACAATACAGAGATTTTAAATAAATTTAAAGTAAAACCCTGCTGAGTTATTAAAAACACGGCAGGGTTTCCTTGTTGGATAAGATATGTAATAAAAACAGGAAAAAAGTGTTGACTTGATTAGATTAATATGATATACTTGATATACCTCAGAAAAAGGGGTTTATTTTTTTGTGCCCTTTAGAGGGAGGCTAAATTATTCCGAAAAATACCGGGAGGTGCCGTCAATGAGAGTAAAAATCACACTAGCCTGCACAGAGTGCAAACAGCGTAATTACAACACAATGAAGAACAAGAAGAATGACCCTGACAGGCTCGAAATGAACAAGTACTGCAGATTCTGCAAAAAGCATACTCTGCACAAGGAAACAAAGTAATTGGTGGAGGATTAGGCTATGGCTGACAAGAAAATCGACACTAAAGTCGAAGGCAAAAAAGAGAAGAAGGACTCAAAAAACAAAGTAAGCTTCTTTTCCAGAACAGCTAAGTTCTTCCGCGAATGCAAAGGCGAGTTGGGCAAAATTACATGGCCTACACCAAAGGCAACTACAAAGAATTTCTTAGTTGTCCTTGCGGTTATCGCAGTAATGGGCGTGTTTATTTTTGCACTCGACCAGGGACTCTATGCTTTGTTGAACTTGGTAATGGAAACAGCAGCCACATGATAATTTGAGGGTTCAGCTTTTACTTTTTTAAGAGAGGATGAAAGTTTAAATGCCCGATGAAGCAAAGTGGTATGTTATTCATACCTATTCAGGTTACGAAAACAAAGTAGCGTCCAATTTAAGAACCACGGTTGAGAACAGAAATCTTCAGGATTTAATTCTTGAAGTTAAGGTTCCTACAGAAACAGTAACAGAGGTTAAAGACGACAAAACCAAAGAGGTTGAAAGAAAGCTTTACCCCGGCTATGTTTTTGTAAAGATGGTTTATACCGATGAAACATGGTATGTTGTCAGAAACATAAGAGGATGTACCGGATTTGTCGGTCCATCGTCCAAGCCTGTGCCTCTTTCAGACGCAGAGGTTGTACGTATGGGTGTTGAAACCCGCAGCGTCGAGGTTTCGTATTCGGAAGGCGATGCAGTACGCATTACAGAAGGTCCGCTTGAGGACTTTGTAGGCGTAGTTGAGGAGCTTATTACCGAAAAGAACTATGTCCGAGTAACTGTTTCGATGTTCGGACGAGAAACACCGGTTGAACTTGAATTGCATCAGGTTGAACCAATTGAAGAATAAGGAATAATTAGCAAAAGCTATTATTTGAGGGATTAAAATTTTTTCAGTAATCCCTTGTGGGAGGGAACCCAATAGTTGTTTCCCGCAACTGACCACGAATTTTGGAGGTGCAAACACAATGGCTCAAAAGGTAACAGGTTTTATTAAACTGCAGATACCTGCCGGAAAAGCTACTCCGGCACCACCAGTTGGACCGGCTCTCGGTCAGCATGGTGTTAACATTGTTGCGTTCACAAAGGAATTCAACGAACGCACAAAGAACGATGTAGGACTTATCATTCCGGTAGTTATTACAGTATACGCAGACCGTTCATTTACATTCGTAACAAAGACTCCACCAGCAGCTGTTCTTATTAAGAAGGCTTGTGGAATCGAAAGCGGCTCAGGCGTACCAAACAAGACAAAGGTTGCCAAAATTACCCGTGAGCAGGTTAAGGCTATCGCTGAGCAGAAGATGCCAGACCTCAATGCTTCATCAGTAGAGACAGCAATGAGCATGATCGCTGGTACTGCAAGAAGTATGGGTATTGAAGTTGTTGATTAAAATGTAATCCGGGTGGGAGGAAGTTTTGTTTTCCGTATGACCACCTAAAATGGAGGAAAAGCGATGAAACATGGTAAGAAGTATGTTGACAGCGTAAAGCTTGTTGACAACACCAAATATTACGATTCTAACGAAGCACTCGATCTTTGCGTTAAAACTGCAAAAGCTAAGTTTGATGAAACAGTAGAGCTTCATGTAAAGCTGGGCGTTGACAGCCGTCACGCTGACCAGCAGGTTAGAGGTGCTATTGTTCTTCCTAACGGTACAGGTAAAAACGTAAGAGTTCTCGCAATCTGCAAAGGCGAAAACGAGAATCTTGCTAAAGAAGCAGGTGCAGACTTTGTTGGTGCTGAGGATATGACACAGAAAATTCAGTCTGAGGGCTGGATGGACTTTGATGTTCTCATTACAACACCTGACTGCATGGGTCTTGTTGGTCGTCTCGGTAAGATTCTCGGACCGAGAGGTCTTATGCCAAACCCAAAGGCCGGTACTGTTACTCCTGATATTGCCAAGGCAATAAAGGAAGCTAAGGCAGGTAAGATTGAGTATCGTCTTGATAAAACCAATATTATTCACTGCCCAATCGGCAAGGTAAGCTTCGGTGTTGAGAAGCTCGGCGAGAACCTTGATGCTCTTATGGGAGCTATCGTTAAGGCAAAGCCAGCTGCTGCTAAGGGTCAGTATATCAAGTCCTGCACTGTAACATCTACAATGGGACCTGGTGTGAAGATTAACCCAAACAAGTTTGGTGCTTAATTAAAAGATATTATTTATAAGCTCGGCTTAATGCCGAGCTTTTGTTTTGTACTTTAAATTACAATTAGATGAATTATAAAATTCTTATACTTAAATAAAATTATAATACTTGACCGTTAACTGCCTCTATGTGTAAAATAATATTGATATTTTAGATGTAAAAAGTTAAATGTTTTTACTTTAACGTATTGTTTCTCGGGTCTATAGGTTAAACTTTTATGGTTACTTTATTTTAAAATAAATCTGAGAGCATCAAGTAAGATATCAAAGTATCGTTATTGTGATACAAAAAATTATGTGAAGGGTAGAAAATATGCAAAAAACAAAATTAGGAATTTCTGTATGACTGTTAGCGGCTGCTGTTTATTTTATGGGATTGTTCAGCGGTTATGTTGTTGCAATTTTATTGACCGGTTATATACTTCTTTTTGAAGAAAATGAATGGTTAAGAAAAAATGCTGTTAAAGCTGTTGTTTTAATGACAGTATTTTCTTTGTTATCGGTTCTCATAGGCTTTATTCCGACAATATTCGGTATGGTCGATGATGCATTTGCAACTTTAGGCGGTAATGTAGTATTTAGTATTCTGTATGATATTATTTCAATAATTGAGAAAATACTCGGAATTATTGAAAAGGTTATATTCCTGATTATCGGATTTAAAGCTTTAAAACAGCAGACAACAGACATACTTTTTGTTGATAACATAATTGAAAAGTATATGTAATTGCATAAGTCAATTGTTTTTACTTTTTCTGATAAAAAATTTTAATTTGTACTTGACATATACATAATTATTTGGTATACTAAAACAGCTCGATAAGTCGGGCTGTTTTTCTGTAAGAAAAACAATCGCTGTTCTAAAGACAGCAGGCGTTTTACGTAAAGGCCTTGTGCCTGCCTGCCGAGGAAGAAGCATAATACAATTCTGAAAAATACTTTAAATGATTGTATAATTCCGCCTCTTCCGAATGGGAGAGGCTGCTTTTTTTGAACTGCGTTATGAAAAATTAACGGAGGTGAATATCTTGCCAAGTGAGAAGATTTTAGAGCAAAAGAAAGCTGTTGTTGCTGAACTTTCTGACAGACTTAAAAATTCAGTAGCAGGTGTTGTTGTAAACTACAAGGGTATTACAGTTGCTGACGACACAAAGCTCAGAAAAGAGCTTAGAGAAGCAGGTGTTAAGTACACAGTTGTTAAGAACACACTCCTTAAGAGAGCTTGCGAAGATGTTGGTCTTGATGGACTTACTCCTGTTCTTGAGGATACAACAGCTATCGCTACAAGTGCAGAGGATTATGTAGCAGCTGCAAGAATTCTTTGCGGTTATGCAGAGAAGAACAAGAAGTTTACTGTAAAGAGCGGTTATCTTGACGGCGAAGTTATTGATATTGACAAAATCGTTGGTCTTTCAAAGCTTCCATCAAGAGAGGTTCTCCTTGCAAACGTATTGGGTGCATTCCAGGCTCCTATTGCAAGTTTCGCAAGAGCTGTACAGGCTATCGTAGACAAGCAGGAAGCTCCTGCAGAGGCAGCAGCAGAATAATTTATTTATTTCTGCCTGTGCGAATTGTGCCGAACGGTACACTTTAAAGGTCAAGAGAAAATAACGACCGAAGTTAAAATCTAAAATTCAACAAAATATTGGAGGTTATTAAAATGGCATCTGAGAAGATTACTGCTATTATTGAAGAATTGAAGACTCTCACAGTTTTAGAGCTTTCTGAGCTTGTACACGCTGTTGAGGATGAGTTTGGTGTATCCGCAGCTGCTGCTGTTGCAGTTGCAGGTCCTGTTGCAGCTGCTGCAGCAGAGGAAGAGAAGACAGAGTTTGACGTTGTTCTTAAGTCAGCTGGCGGCAACAAGATTGCTGTTATCAAGGCTGTTAGAGAGGCAACAGGTCTCGGTCTTAAGGAAGCTAAGGAAGTTGTTGACAACGCTCCAAAGACTCTTAAAGAAGCTATTTCTAAGGACGACGCTGAGGCTCTCAAGTCTAAGCTTGAGGCTGCAGGTGCAGAAGTTGAGGTTAAATAATTTAGACTTTTGTCTTATTATTAACAATCAGAAACATAAGGGCTGCCTTTCTTGCAAAGGCAGCTTTTTTCAGCTTTGAGATAGGTGTTAAAATGAGCCATAAATCTGATATTATAAGAAAAATAATAGACGGTGCTAAAATTAAAATTATAGGTGACAGTCTTTCTGCCGGTACGGGAAGTTCACAGTGCGTTCAAACAGATGAAGTGATTTTTAAGGACGGAGAAAATATATTTTACAGAAAAATAGCTCCAAACAGCTGGGGAGGTTTGTTTTCAAAATACATAAGCGAAAAATATCCTCAGTCAACTGTTGTTAATTTGGGCTGCGACGGAGCCAATACTACCCAGCTTATAAGTAATTATGATAAGTTAGTGGACGAGGACGACGATATTATAATTCTTCTTGCAGGTGCAAATGACAGGAAAAGGGAAAATGGATTACATGAGCTTTATAAAAATCTGATACATTTTGCAGATTTAGCTGAGCAAAAAGGAAAAGAGCTTGTTCTTGTATCTTTAAATCCATCTACTGAAAATAATGAGTTTTTTTATAGCAGAATACATCACAGTGAAGATGTAGTTACCGTTTTGTCTCTTGTGGCTGATGTTAAAAATCTTCTTTTTGTGGATAACTACAGGTATATCCAGCGGTATTTGCTGACGACGGGAAAAAAGATAGATGATATAATATGCGGTATTGGATGTAAGAATGACGGACTTCATCCCGGTGACTTTGTTCAAAAACTTATGTATATAAATCTTATGGAAGTTTTAGGCTTAGGTATAAGGCTGTAATTGTCATTAACAATTCACTTTTACATAATCTTTGCGTCATATAACATTGTTATTATTTTACTATCTTAATAATTAATATGTTTTATATGGAGGCAAAGTATGAGTAGTGCGGTTGTATTTGACAGCAGAACAGGAAATACAGAACTTTTGGCAAAATGGTTAGCAGAAGAAGTCTGTGACTGTATCTACTGCGGAAATATAGAAAATTCTGTTGATGCACAGATTTACTATGTGGGTTTTTGGACTGATAAAGGAGATTGCACCGACAAGGTAAAGAATTTTCTTGAAAAGCTTCACGGAAAGAAAATTTATCTTTTCGGGACTGCCGGCTTCGGAGCAGATGAAGAATACTTTAAACGGATTTTAAATAGAGTTAAAGGATATATACCGGAAGACAACACAGTAGAAGGAACTTTTATGTGTCAGGGTAAAATGCCGAAATCGGTTCGTTACAGATATGAAAAAATGCTTACTGAACCGGAAAAAGCGGCACAGGCTGAGATGTTTATTAAAAACTTTGATATGGCAGCCTCTCATCCTGATAATAAAGACAGAGAGAATCTCATAAATCAGTTTAAAATACACTGTAATAGTTAATTGAAAAGAAAAAACATTGATGTGCTTAGTTAGAGTATTTTTGTGTTTTTGATGTAACATATTACTGTAGGTTTATCAGGTGTTTACCTAAAAATTTTAAAAAGGTATTGATTTTTCAATTTTGCTATGATATACTTTATGAAGATGTAAAGGAAAAGGAGTGGGCAGCAAACCCGCTCCTTTGTATTTATTGACTTCTTATAATGTGTTAAGGGAGGTAAACAGATGGCAGGAAAAAACAAAAAGAGCACTGTTGAGGTTGTTTATGAGCTTGCTCAGCCGATTGCTCAGTCCCTTGGGTTAAGCATTTGGGATATTCGTTTTCTTAAAGAGGGTGCAGGCTGGTATCTTAGAATATTTATTGATAAGCCAGAGGGCGTAAACATTGAGGACTGTGAAAAAATGTCCAGAGCTATTGACGAGCCTCTTGACAGACTTGACCCTATAGACCAAAACTATTGCCTTGAAGTATGTTCTCCCGGACTTGAAAGAGAACTTATAAAGGAAGAACATTTTCTGAGCTTCATTGGTGCAGACGTTCAGGTAAAAATGATTAGACCTATTGAGGGTATCGGCAAGGAGTTTGCGGGAGTTCTCACAGATTATAATAAGGGAGAGGTAGAAATAACCGACCACAGCGGAGAAAATAAGGTTGTTATCAACAAAAAGGACGCCGCATGGATTAAGCTTGACGACCTCGACTTTTAATTTAGCTTTTGTTGTATTAAACATTTTAATATTAATTGAAATAATCATATTAAACAGAGAGGATAGATTGGAAAAATGGCAGCCAGATCAACAAAATCCAAAAAAGATAATAACAATAATTCCAATGAAGAACTTTTTACAGCTCTTTCTCTCCTTGAAAAAGAGAGAGGAATACCTGTAGATTACATGATAAGTCAAATAAGCAAGGCAATTCTTATTGCCTGCAAAAACACATACGGAAGCAATGAAAACGTTGATATAGTGATGAATCCTGAGCAGAAGCTTTTTTCCGTTAAGCTTAGAAAAAAGGTAGTAGAAGAGGTTGAAAACCCTGCCGAGGAGATCACACTTCCTGAAGCATTGCAGTATGATAAAAAGGCTTTTGTCGGCGGTGAAATTGCAATAAAGCTTGACCCGAAAGAGTTCGGCAGAATTGCTGTTCAAACTTCAAGAAGCGTTATAAGACAGGGTATTCGCGACGGAGAAAAGGGTCAGATGCTCTTGGAGTTCCAAAGCAAAAAACAGGAGCTTGTTACTGCTGTTGTTGAGAAAATTGACAACAAGACTGGAGCCGCAACAATAAGAATAGGAAAGGCTGAAGCAGTTCTTCCTAAAAATGAGCAGGTTGGTGAGGATAACCTTAAAGAGGGCGACCACGTTAAGGTTTATGTTCTTGATGTAAAGGAAACAGAAAAAGGTCCAAAAGCTTATATTTCAAGAACACACCCGGATTTTGTTAAACGTCTTTTTGAGCAGGAAGTTCCTGAAATATTTGACGGTATTGTTGAGATTAAGTCCGTTTCAAGAGAAGCAGGTTCAAGAACAAAGCTTGCAGTATGGAGCAAAGACAAGGAAATTGACGCTGTTGGTGCCTGCATCGGAGCAAAGGGTGCAAGAGTTGCCGCTATTGTAGAGGAATTGGGCGGAGAAAAAATTGATATTGTTGAATACAGCGAAGATATAGGAAAATTTGTTGCGGCGGCTTTGTCTCCTGCAACAGCTATTTCTGTTGTTGTTACAGACCCTGAGGCACAGACCTGCAAGGTTACGGTTCCTGACGGTCAGCTTTCGTTGGCTATAGGAAACAAGGGACAAAATGCAAGGCTTGCAGCAAAGCTTACAGGCTGGAAAATTGATATCAGACCTGAAAGCGGTTTCTTTGGTGAGGACGAAGAACCTGTTGCTGATGAGAAAAGTTCTGAGATTAATGACGATACAATTGTTGAAAATAACATTGAATCCGAAACAAAAAATCAGGAAGAAGCTTCTAAAGCAAGCAGTAAAATTAACAATGATATTGATATAGACGCACTTATTGACAATATTATTGCAGATGATATGTTTGACGAGGACAGCGAGGACGAAGAGTAATTTGCAGTAGGAATATATGTTACGTACTGAAAAGGAGGGTATGAAATGCGAGTTAAAAAAGTGCCTATGAGAAAGTGTAACGGCTGCGGTGAAATGAAGCCGAAAAAGGAGCTTGTGAGAGTTGTAAAAGCTCCTGATGTTAAAGATGAAGAGGGAAATGTAATTTCTCAGGGAGAGATAAGCCTTGACCTTGTTGGAAAGAAGCCGGGCAGAGGAGCTTATGTTTGTAAGAATATTGAATGTCTTAAGGCGGCACGAAAGGCACGCCGAATTGAACGAGCTTTAAGCTGTCAGATACCTTCCGGTGTGTACGATGAAATGGAAGAGGAGATGAGCCGAAATGAATGATAAGCTGCTTTCTATGCTTGGATTGTGCAGAAGAGCCGGCAAGCTTATAGTAGGAAGCGATATTGCCGAAGACGCTGTCTTAAAGGGGAAAGCGGTGCTTGTTATTGCTGCCGTTGACGCTTCCAAGCATACAGTAAAAAAGCTGTTTTCAGCTGCCCATATGTGCAATGTAAAAACACTGGTATTAAACAGAACAAAGGATCAGCTTGGTGTTGCAGTGGGAAAATATTGTGCAGTGGCGGCTATAGAGGATGCGGGGTTTGCAAAAAAGATTGCAGAGCTTGCAAAGATAGAGTCAGAACAGGAGGATGCAAATGATAAAGTATAAGATACATCAGGTAGCAAAGGATTTGAATGTTCCAAGTAAGGATGTTATAGATGCGGTTTCAGAGTACTGTAAGGTAACAAAAAAATCCATGACCGCATTGGAGGAAAATGAGCTCAACGCTGTTTTCGAGCATTTTACTCAGAAAAATCAGGTAGCAAATTTTGATGAATATTTTGCATCAAATCAGAGCGAAGCAACAGATAATGACGAGCAAAAGGAAGCTTTGCCAAAAGAAGAAAATACTCAGAAAAAGGACAATGACAGACAGGGTAAAAACCGCAGACGTCAGGAGTCCGAGGGTAAGAATAACAGCGATAATAACAGAAATAATAAGAAGCAGAACAACAGAAATGAGGGCAAAAAGCCTGCAGAGCAAAACAGAAAAAATACTCAGCAGACAAATAATCAGCCTTCACAAAAGTCAGAAACTGTTTCCGAGGTTTCCCAGCAAAACGAGGGAGCAATAAAGAGCAAAAGAGGCAGCGGAAGAGTTATTGACACAAGGGCTGCTGTTGTTGATGTTGAAAGATACAATGAAAAATATGACAGACTTGCTTCTGAAAAAATCAAAACTGATAATACTGTTTCAAAACAAAAAATAACACAGCGTTCTCAGCAAAAAGGCAAAAAGAACAGCAGAAAAGAAACCGAAGCTGAAAGACTTAAAAGAATTGCAAACGAGAGAAAGTCAAAGCCTATTACTGTACTTATTCCCGATGAGATTGTTGTTTCCGAGCTTGCTTCAAGACTTAAAGCAACAGTTGCTGAGGTTGTAAAAAAAGCTTTCCTTATGGGAACAATGGTAACGGCTAATGATACAATAGACTTTGATACAGCAAGTCTTATTGCAATGGAATTCCATGCTAAGGTAGAAAAGGAAGTTATTGTTACAATAGAAGAGAGAATTATCGACGACAGCGAGGACGACGACGATAACCTTGTTGAAAGAGCTCCGGTTGTTGTTGTTATGGGTCACGTTGACCATGGTAAGACATCCCTTTTGGACGCTGTAAGACACGCAAATGTTACGGCTTCAGAAGCCGGCGGTATTACTCAGCATATCGGTGCTTACAGGGTAAACGTTCAGGGCAGAGATATTACTTTCCTTGACACACCGGGACACGAAGCGTTTACTACCATGAGAGCAAGAGGTGCTCAGGTAACAGATATAGCTATCCTTGTTGTTGCGGCTGACGACGGAATTATGCCACAGACTGTTGAAGCTATAAACCATGCTAAGGCGGCAGGTGTTTCCGTAATCGTAGCCATAAACAAAATGGATAAGCCAAGTGCAAATCCGGACCAGGTAAAGCAGCAGCTTACCGAATATGAGCTTATACCTGAAGAGTGGGGCGGAGATACTCCGTGTATTCCTATTTCTGCCAAGACAAAAAAGGGAATTGACGAGCTTTTGGAAATGGTACTGCTTGTTGCAGATATGAAAGAGCTTAAAGCAAATCCTGACCGTGCAGCAAAGGGTACAGTTATTGAAGCACGTCTTGACAAGGGAAGAGGAACAATTGCTACTGTTCTTGTACAAAACGGTACTCTTCATGTGGGTGATACAATAGTTGCAGGCACATCAGTAGGACGTGTAAGAGCAATGACCAACGATAAGGGTGAAAAGGTAACTGAGGCAGGTCCGTCTGTTCCTGTAGAGATTACAGGTCTTGACGATGTTCCGTCCGGCGGTGATGTCTTTAATGCGGTTTCCGACGAGCGTCTTGCAAGAGAACTTGTTGAGCAGAGAAAGACTGCACGTAAGGAAGAAATATTCAATTCTCAGACAAAGGTTACTCTTGATAACCTCTTTGACCAGATGAAGCTCGGCGAGGTTAAGGAACTCAAGATTATTGTTAAAGCCGACGTACAGGGTTCTGTTGAGGCTGTTAAGCAGTCACTTATGAAGCTGTCTAACGATGAGGTAAGAGTTAACGTAATTCACGGAGGCGTTGGTGCTATAAACGAATCCGACGTTATGCTTGCCAACGCTTCAAATGCTATTATTGTAGGCTTTAATGTTCGTCCGGACGCTGTCGCAAATGAAAACGCAGAGCGTGACGGCGTTGATATGAGACTTTACAGAGTTATTTATGACTGTATTGAAGAAATAGAAGCCGCCATGAAGGGTATGCTTGCACCGAAGACAAGAGAGGTTATTTTGGGTACTGCTGAATGCCGTAACGTAATCAAGGTTAAGAATGTTGGCTTTATCGCAGGTAGTTATGTTAAGAGCGGTAAGGTTCAGAGAAATGCCGAGGTTAGAGTTGTACGTGACGGTATCATTGTTGCCGACGATAAAATCGCTTCACTTCAGAGATTTAAGGACGCCGTTAAGGAAGTAGCGGAGGGCTACGAGTGCGGTATAGGACTTGAAAGATTTAACGACCTCAAAGAGGGAGATATTTTTGAGGTTTATACAATCGAAGAATACAGAGAAGACTGATAATAAAAACGAAAAGACGCCCGCTTATTAACGGGCGTCTTAGTAATACAGAGAGGTATAAAATGGCTAATCATAAAATAGGAAGAACCACAGAGGATATTAAAAGGGAACTGACCGCTATAATGCGTCAGGTTAAAGACCCGAGAGTTGCCGACGCCTTTATTTCAATTATCCGTGTTGAGGTAACAAACGACCTTTCATACTGCAATGTTTATATCAGTGCCATGGAAGGACTTGAAAGGGCAAAGCTTGCGTTAAAGGGACTTAAATCCGCTTCAGGATATATCAGACGTGAGTTGGGAAACAGATTGAAGCTCAGACACGTTCCCGAGCTTATATTTCATGCCACGGACTCTATAGAGTACAGTGCAAATATTTCAAGAATACTCAACAGTCTTGACATTAAAGAGGACGATGAAGATGAAAACCTTAGTGACGATTGATAAAGTTGCTCAGCTGCTGAAATCATGGGATAATATTCATATTTTAACTCACCAAAGTCCTGACGGGGATACTTTGGGAAGCGGTTATGCGTTGGCTCTTGCTTTAAAGTATATGGGAAAAAACGCAAAGGTTATAACTTGTAAAGAGATTGAGGGTAATTTTAAATTTTTGCAGGAGGGTGCAGAGCCTGCAAAGGACTTCTCCTGTGAAAAGGTAGTAAGCGTTGATGTGGCTACACCTTCTCTTTTGGGTGATAACATGGAAACTTACGAAAACAGAATTGATTTGTGTATTGACCATCACGTTACAAACGATATTGAAGCCGAATACAAATATGTTGACAGCAGCAGTGCGGCTACCGGAGAAATAATTTTAAAGCTTATTGACGCTTTGGGAGTTAATATAGATAAATCTATTGCGGATTGTCTTTATACTGCAATTTCTACGGATACAGGCTGTTTTAAATATTCTAATACAACAGGGGATACTCTCCGGGCGGCGGCAAGACTTTTGGATATTGGGTGCAGCAGTCAGCAGATAAATTACACTTTTTTTGAACTGATGACAAGAAAAAGAGTGGAGCTTGAGAAGTATATATACGACACAATGGAATTTTACTGTGACGGACAGTGTGCGGTAATCTATATAACCTGTGATATTGTTGACCGTTTACAGCTTACTGACGATGATATGGGCGGTATTGAAGGAATTCCGAGAAGAATTGAAGGAGTTCGTCTTGGAATTACAATTAAAGAAAAATCAGAAAGCCTGTGCAAAGTTTCGGTGAGAACAAACGGAGATGTAAGTGCCAGTGATTTTTGCGGTAATTTCGGCGGCGGCGGTCATAAGGCGGCGGCAGGCTGTGCGATTAATGAAAACATTACAAAAGTCAGAGAGATGATTATATCACAGGCTAAAGAGGTGCTCAATGAAGGAAAATCATGAGTTAAACGGCGTTATAGTGGTAAATAAGCCCATGGATTACACATCTTTTGATGTTATAGCGGTTATGCGTGGCTTGTTGGGACAGCGGAAAATAGGCCATTGCGGCACTCTTGACCCCAATGCAACAGGGGTACTTCCTCTTCTTTTGGGTAACGCCACAAAAGCACAGGATATTGTTCCTAATCACGATAAGGAATACATTGCAGGGTTTCAGTTTGGAATGACCTCGGATACACTTGATATTTGGGGAAAAATCCTTACACATGAAAAATCGGAAGTGACCAAAACTCAGATTGAGGAAGCTTTAAAAAAATTCGTTGGAGAAATCGAACAGATTCCCCCGATGTATTCCGCAGTGCAGATTGACGGAAAAAGACTATACGACTTGGCAAGAGAAGGCAAGGAGATAGAAAGGCAAAGCAGAAAGGTGACTGTATATTACGCAAACCTGCTTGATTTTGACTTTGAAAAGCAAAGGGGAACAATACAAGTAAAGTGTTCCAAAGGGACATATATACGCACCTTAACAGACGATTTGGGAAAAGAGCTTGGCTGCGGATGTGTTATGACCTCTCTTGAAAGAATTTCCGCCTGCGGGTACAGCATTGAAAATTCGATTGATTTTCTGAAAGCAAGGGAAGATAAAGACAGAGAAAAGCTTTTGCAAAATATAATGCCTGTTGAAAGTCTTTTCTTGGTTTACGGCTATATTGCTGTTTCAGAAGCACAGGCAAAGCGTTTTTTAAACGGCGGCGAGCTTGATATAAACAGAACCTTTTTAGGAAAAAAAGGCTGTAATGACGGCGAAATTTATCGTATTAAGACGAAAGACGGAGAGTTTTTAGGACTTGGAAAAGTGAATAAAGAAAAGAATGTTATTAAATTCTATAAAAAGTTTAACTGACGGAACTTGCTTGTTCAGGAGGATTTGGTATGAGTCTTAGAATAATTCAGGGATATATTACAAAACTCAATGTTGACGCAATTGTCAATGCCGCTAATTCTTCACTTTTAGGAGGAGGCGGAGTAGACGGCTGTATTCACAGAACTGCGGGAAAAGGGCTTTTGGAGGAGTGTTCAAAGCTTGGCGGATGTCCCACAGGAGAGGCTAAAACAACAGGTGCATATAATCTTCCCTGCAAATATGTTATACATACGGTAGGAACCGTGTGGAACGGGGGAGATTGGGGAGAGCAAAGGCTTTTGGAATCATGCTACAACTGTTCTTTGATTGAAGCCTTGTATCATTCCTGCAAAACGGTTGCCTTTCCTCTGATTTCATCGGGCGTTTACGGGTATCCTAAAAATGAAGCATTGAGAGTTGCTGTTGAGTCAATAACAACTTTCCAAAGCTTTGACAAGCTGCAGGTTTTCATAGTCGCATACGATAATGAAACCTATAAGCTTGCGGCAGATATGTTCCCTCAATATATTTAGATAATTTTGTTTATTTGTTGATGAAAGTATTCCAATTAAGAGTTAACCCTTTTATTGAAATGTATCTCAAAAAGAATAAATAAACCTTGATTATTGGCTTTTATGCCGCATTGCAAAATAATAATATTTTAAACAAATAAAAAACAGCCGCTCAGATTTAATTTTATCTGAACGGCTGTTTTTCTTTGAAAAACATTAAAAACAATATCTCAAATACCATCAACACAATACGATTGTATCATCAATTTATTATTTTGTCAATTAAAAAATTAAAAAATATAATAAATTGTCAAAATATTTTTCTGATACTTTTATAATTATTACAAAACTGAAAATCTGTATAAAAGTAGTAAATTTTTATATTTAAGAATTGTTTTAGTTATTTTTAGTAAATAAACATAATTAAAAGTTTATACTTCCGTCGTCATTGTTTGAAAGAATTTTTACAGCTAATTTTTGAATATTTGTAGCATCATTTACAGTTACATTTCCGTCTGAATCAGTATCAGCTGTAATCTGATCAACAGTTCCGTACGGTAATTTAGCCAAATATATCTGTACTAAAGTCGCGTCTGTAACAGTTATTTTTCCGTTATGGTCAACGTCGCCTAAATAATATTTTAAATTATCTATAGCTGTGTTAAGTTCTTCACATACGGTGTTTATATCTTTTTGCTGTGATGTTGAAACAGAAAGTGTTGCCAAAGCTGAGTCTAATTTTTCTCTCATTTCATTAAAGCTTTTTACGGTATAAATATTTTCTTTAATTTCCTGGGCGGCTTTTACTGCCGAATTTAAAGCTGTTGTATCTGTTGTAAACAGATTTATTTCGGCGGCACTGATATAGAGATCTGCTTTATCTCCTAATGTTGATGTTGCATAAAGTCTTATTCTCTTAGCCTCAACAGGAACATCAAATATGCAAAGTTTTTCATCTTTGTTTCCCTGCCATATGCCGCTTCCGCCGGGAACATCAATAAAGTTTTCACCTGTATCGTCGGTGCTGTACTTAATTTTATATGATGTTATTACTCCGTTAACATTTTCTCCGTTTCTGGGAAGATAAGAAACAGCGGCAACATTTGCTGTATTTTCATCGTTTATTGTAATGGTTATGTAGTTGTCTTTTCCGTTTTCAGAAATGACAGGCATTTCTCCCTCGGAGCTGTTCCAGTAAGTATGCCACATTGTATCCGCATTTCCGTCTAATGCATTTGATGGATTATCTCCGTTGTGATAGTTTGGAGCATCTGCTGTCAGATTGCTTTGTGGGATTTTTGCAAGGTCAAGGCTTATGTTTTCTCTTCCGATAGGAATAAGCTTGTTTAAAGCGTCGCTTAAGCTTTCTGTTGCTGAGATTATCTCCTCATCTGTAGATAACTTGGAAGTATAAATCTCAGAAGCAAATTTGAGTTCCTGACTAAAGTATGCAGAGGAAACAGCTGTATACTCGGAAGTGTCAATAAGTTTTGCCTCGTCCAGCTTTTCCTTTAAAGATTCTTTAAGCGGATTATCAGGCTGACCGTTATCGTAACCGAACTGCTCGTCAAGGTACTTAATTCTTTCAAGTGTGTAGTTGATTATCTGGTTCGGGTCGCTTGTGTTTGAAGATGGGATACGATTGTAGATTTCCAAATCTCTGTCAAAAACTTCCTTAGGAATGTCACCGATAAAATCGTTAAGGGTCTTTATAAAATTCTTTTCACTGAGCACAGTATTTCTAAGTTCTGCATATCTTGCGGCAATATCATCATAGAAGTTGTTGTAAACTCTTTCCCATAACAGGGAATTAGTACCGTGGTCGGGACCTTTGTATTCGTGTGTAAGCATCCAGTCTATGGTGTTGTAATGGCTGCCGTTCCAATAAATACCGAAGGTGGAGTCCATATCATAGACAGACGGGAACCACTGCTGTCCGTCATAAGTAGCCATAAGCATATTCTTTTCCCAGTTATCGGTACCGCATATAAACAGCATATACACATAGTAGTCTATGCAGGAATCATAGTCGAGATAGTCTGTGAACATATTTTTAAATTCTTCATCAGAACGGTTGCTTACAAAATCAATAACGTTATTAAAAGAGGTTTTTACCCAATCTACATTTTCTTCCTCAGGGTCGGGATACTCGATTGTCCAGTCGCTTTCATCATAGCTGCCCGGCTGTGTGAAGTTGCAGGAGCCATCATGTGATTCGCCTGCAAGAAGAGCTTCCTGAGTTCCGTCTCCCATAGCAAACTGCCAGTCGTCCTTTGGAATGTTGAAGGTGTAAAGACCCTCATATTTTCCGTTAATGTAAACTTTTACAGGGAAACCGTCGATAGCTCCGCCGTTTGGTGCGTCCAAAAGCTGTTGGTAAGTTGATTCACGGGAATCAACTATTTGTCCCCAAAGTTTTGCTCCTAAAACATTTCTTGTGTGGGAATGGTCCATATAGTTGGCTTTAAGTACGTATTTGTTTTCTTTACCCCAGCCGTCTTGCATCTCGACTTTGTACTTTCCGTCAAACAAGTTGTCCTCGTAAAGTTTTATAGTAAAGTTTTTCTTAGGGTATGTCATTGAACTGTTTCCCTGAAGCTTTAAATTTGCATAAACGTCAAACTCAAGTCCTGTTTTAGGGTCCGAATACGTTGCAGTTGCGTTTGCCGTGTAGTCCTTTGTGCTTCTGCCTATTACGTCACGAATATTGAGAGTTGTGTCGTCAGCGTCACCGTAGTTATTGTAGTCGGTAAAGTTTAGTACAGGAATATCAAGTTCTTCCTCGGGAAGCTTGCCGCTGTCTGCCGGAGCCGGGTTTCCCTGTCCGAGGGATTGATAATCAACTCCGTTTTCAATGCAGTATTCCTCAATTGCGGTATTGTCATAACCTTTAACAGTTAAAAAATACTTATCATAATACCAAGTTGCAGTGTTTCTTACAAATCCGAAAGCGTAAGCTCCTATTTTGTCTACAGTTTTTCCGGTTTCTACTGTGTCAAGGTTAGAGCAGCTTAAAAAAGCTCTTTCTCCTATTTCAGTGACAGTATCGGGAAGTACGATTTCCCTAAGACTGATACAGCCTTCAAAGGCACTTGTTCCTATTCTTAATGTGCTGTTTTTCTCTATGCTTACCTTGCTGAGTTTTGAGCATTTGAAGAAGGCATAGTCGTCTATCACTTCTATTGTTTCCGGCAAGGTGATTTCAGTGATATTTGTGTTCATAAAGAAAGCAAATTCGCCGATTTGAGAAACAGCATATCCGTCAATAGTGTCAGGCACAGTAACCTGAGAATCTGTTCCGGTATACCCGGTAATTACGGCTTTATCTCCTGACAGGGAATAGGTAAAGCTTGCGTCATTTGTTTCTGCCTGTACGGATATTCCCTGCGGCAATGCTGTGGAAAATACAGAAATAAGCATTACTGCAGAAAGAATAGCCGACAGAATTTTGTGAGTTTTCCTGTTCATAAATTATTCTCCCTTTACATTTAGAATAAATGATTTAACAGTAT